>QIEB01000385.1 GCA_003229495.1 Flammeovirgaceae bacterium | reverse complement strand
ACTTGACTTTCGTCATCTACAGGAAGATTTAAGGCCAGAATAGCATCCTTGAAAAGTTCTTCAGTAGGATAAGGAAAGATCTCAACGGATGAGAGTATGGTAGTATCGGTGACCATTTCAACCAGCACGGTAAAACTGTCACCCTGATTGCCAGGAATAATGAAATTTTGCTTTTGATAGCCAACGACACTAATAACTACGCTGTCACCTTGCAGAACAGGTAGTGAAAAATAGCCATACTGATTACTAACGGTACCACGTCCGGCAGCAGGAACATAGATGTGTACTCCGAACAGACCAGTTGATGTACTGTCCTCATCCACAACCACTCCGGAGAACTGAATGACCTCTTTTTGATCTTGACCAAATACCGATGACACCTGAATTGTCATGGTGCAAAACAGGCAAATAACTGCTAATTTGAGAGTTGTTGTTGGCAACTGAAATATTATAATATGTAACCTGCAAAGATAATCAATTACAAATATCTATAATTATTAAGAGTCAAAATAGTTCTACGAGTTAAAAATTGTTAATGCGTTCGAGACATCCTTTCTTTAAAATTATTGCAAATGTCCATAATTGTTCATTATACATTGTTAATTCTAAATTGAGCGAAGTAACTTAACTGTTGTAGCGAAATCCACCAAACCATGCGTTTAAAGAACTTTACATTAGTGTTCGGGAGCCAAATTTTCAAAGCTTTTTCAGATGAATCCCGTGTTCGGATCTTGTATCTGCTGAACCATTTTCCAGAGCTTTGTATTTCAGACCTGGAGCATATTTTGGGTTTCACCCAAACCAAAACATCCAGACACCTGACTTATCTCAAGAATTCAGGGTTGGTGGGCTCGCGTAAGCAAGATCAGTGGGTATTTTATCAGATAAAAGAAGAAGTAAAAGATTTTGTAAGTCAGATCTTTAGATATCTGGACAAAGATCCAAACCTTCTGAATGACCTGAATATATTTCAGGTGCTAGAGTCCAATCGGGAGCTGGCAATCCACAAGATCCACGGTAGACATTTGATAGCTTGAACAGGCAATACAAACACCTCTTCTTCGATCTGGATCACACCCTGTGGGACCATCAAAGCAATGCTAACGAAACCTTAGCGGACATCTATAATGATTTTCAGTTGTTCCAGCTGTCAGAATTCAACGTTAGTGAATTTCAGGATACTTTTCATAAGATTAATCATGGTCTATGGCACAAATACCACCTTGGACTGATTGATCAGGATTATATCCGGAATACCAGGTTCAAAATGATCTTAAGTACACTGGGTATAGAAATTTATGATTCCGATATGGAATTAGGGAAAGAGTATCTTTCTCGCTGTCCACGTAAATCAAATTTAATGCCACACGCCCTGGAAGTGCTGGATTACTTAAAAGTGCGGTATCCAATGACCATAATCACTAATGGTTTTGCGGAAACCCAAGAAATAAAGATGGCTAGTTCAGGATTAATCGAATATTTCGATCTGGTAATTACCTCAGAGCAAGCCGGATGGCTGAAACCTCATCATAAGATATTTGATTTTGCGGTACAACATGCCAAGGTTTCACCGGCAGAATGCCTAATGATAGGGGATAACCCATCAACTGATATCGAAGGCGCGCGCACGGTTGGGATTGATCAGATCTATTACGACCCGGAAGATCGTAACGAAGGCCATCAATCAACCTACAGAATAAGAAGCCTGCTCCAGTTGAAAGAAATATTATAGGTAGTCAGAATTCCGATTTTTTCACTGAATGGTTACATTTGCATACTTAATTAAAACAATTTAAAGTATGCCCAAAGGAACTTATCAGGTACCCATTCCTAAAAATGAACCGGTACTCAGCTATGCACCCGGATCAGTGGAAAGAACTGCTCTTAAAAATGCCATCGCTAAAGCTAGAGGACAGAAAATTGATATTCCGATGTATATTGGAAGTGAGGAGATACGGACGGAAAAGAGTACTCCTGTTAACCCACCACATGATCATCAACAGGTATTGGGATACTTCAATGAAGGGGATGCCAGCCATGTAACCCTAGCCATCAACGCTGCATTGGGTTCAAAAGATGCCTGGGCTAATTTATCCTGGGAACATCGTGCAGCCATTTTCTTAAAGGCAGCTGATCTGATAGCCGGACCTTATAGGGCAATGTTAAATGCAGCCACTATGTTAGGGCAGTCCAAAAGCGCTTATCAGGCGGAGATTGATAGTGCCTGTGAAATAATCGACTTCCTGCGATTTAATGTGTACTATATGACCCAGATATATAGACAGCAACCTGAATCCTCCGACGGCATTTGGAATCGACTGGAGCAACGGCCGTTAGAGGGGTTTGTTTTTGCCCTGACACCATTTAATTTCACGGCAATAGCCGGTAATTTACCCTCTTCCGCAGCAATGATGGGCAATACCGTGGTTTGGAAGCCTGCGTTCAGTCAGATATATGCTGCAAACATCCTCATGCAAATCTTCAGAGAGGCGGGAGTACCGGACGGGGTAATTAATCTCATTTATGTCAATGGTCCCACTGTAGGTGACATCGTTTTCAATCACCCTGATTTTGCGGGAATTCACTTCACCGGTAGCACTGCTGTTTTTCAACACATTTGGAAGACCATCGGCGAAAATATAGCTATATACAAGAGCTACCCCCGAATAGTAGGAGAAACAGGAGGCAAGGACTTTATCGTTGCACATAAATCTTCTGATGCGCAAGCGTTGGCAACGGCCATGGTAAGAGGGGCCTTCGAGTATCAGGGACAGAAGTGTTCAGCAGCAAGCCGCGTCTATGTACCTGATAATTTGTGGGAGGAGGTGAGAACTAAAGTATTGTCTGACTTGTCTGAGATTAAAATGGGGCCTGTAGAGGATTTTAGCAATTTCATCAATGCAGTAATTGATGAGAAAGCATTTGATAAAATCACTGACTATATCGATGAGGCCCGGAAAAACGACCTGGTGGAAATAATTGCAGGAGGTAACTATGACAAAAGTAAAGGGTACTTCATAGAACCCACAATTATTTTAACTCAAGACCCTCTATATGTAACCATGTGCGAGGAGATCTTCGGGCCGGTGTTGACCGTTTATGTTTATCAGGCTGACCGATTTGAAGAAACCCTGGAATTGGTGGACAAAACCTCACCATATGCCCTGACAGGAGCGGTTTTCTCGCAAGATCGTTACGCAGTAGAAATGGCTACCAAAAAACTTGTAAATGCCGCCGGGAATTTTTATATCAACGACAAGCCCACCGGAGCAGTGGTGGGGCAACAACCATTTGGTGGAGCCAGGGCATCCGGGACCAACGACAAGGCCGGGGCAATGGTTAACTTGCTGCGTTGGATTTCTCCCCGGACTATAAAGGAAACCTTTGTGCCTTCAACAGACTACAAGTATCCATTCCTGCAAGCAGAATGATGACACCGTGGTATCAAATTAAAAACCCGGACAAGGTCCCATCTCCAGCCTTACTGGTATTTCCGGAACGTGTTAAAAATAATATATTGGAAATGGTGCGAGTAGCCGGCGGTCCGGGCCGGTTGCGTCCGCACGTGAAGACGCATAAATGCCGGGAAATTGTTTCACTACAACAAGATGTTGGTATTGTAAAATTCAAATGTGCCACCATAGCGGAAGCAGAAATGCTGGCAGAGTGCAATGTTCAGGATATCCTCCTGGCTTATCAACCCACTGGCCCGAATCTTAACCGATACCTGGAATTAATTAAAAAATATCAGCGTGTAAATTTCAGTGCACTGGTGGATAATCCTGTTACAGCTGAAAAACTGTGCCGGCTGGCAGCCGAATCAGGAGAGATTTTACAGCTATTTATTGACTTGGATATTGGTATGCACAGAACAGGTGTAGAACCGGGGCCTGAAGCGTTAGACCTGATGCATACTATAAAAATGTCCAATTATCTGAAATTCCGTGGATGGCATGTGTATGATGGACACATACAATTCAAAGATTTCCAGGAAAGAAAGCAGGCGGTGCAAGCTTCTTTTGAGCCGGTAACAGAGTTAATTTCAACACAAGATTCATGCGAAATCGTTGCCGGCGGATCTCCCACATTCCCGGTTCATGCTTTGAATCAGCAAGTTAACTTAAGTCCTGGTACCTGCTTGCTTTGGGATCAGAGATCCAGCCAAATGCTACCTGACCAGAAATTCCTTCATGCCGCGGTGTTGATGACCAGGGTGGTAAGTAAACCTATGGGGGAGTTGCTATGTCTGGATTTGGGGCATAAAGCCGTGGCTTCCGAAATGCCTCATCCTAGGGTTCATTTTGCTGATTTGGATCAGGTGGAGTACCTCACTCATAGCGAGGAGCATTTGGTCATTCGAACACCAAATGCCATGAATATCGAGCTGGGAGATGTTTTATTTGGTATACCCACACATATTTGTCCAACTACTGCTTTACATCAGGAGTTGGTGGTGGTTGAAGGTGGTGAAGTGGTAGATCTCTGGAAAGTCTTTGCCAGGGACAGAAGGATCAATGTTTAATAATTGTCTACTACCAGGTCCCAGTCCAGCATATCGAAGCGTTTTCTTTTCAGGGCCCTTATGCCCAGGTAGGTAGTGCCAAGTCCAACTGCAGTGGTAACAGCTCCAAAGGGTACACCGATTATTGTACTAGCGTTATCTTCCTTAATGGTTTCAGCAATGATTACCACGCCGGCTGTCGTTAGCAGCCCTCCTAAACTGGTCAATAAGATGCCTCCTGTTTTTGCACTGGAATTTTTCCTGGTATGCCAACAGGAAAGCATTACCACATCATCAAATTGTACGGTTTCTCCATCAATTACCATTGATTCATCCGATAGACTTTGTATAAGACCATGTCCAGTGCTACCTTCGGAAAGCCAATATTTTACTGCTCTTTCCGGGTCAACTTCATAAACTGAACCGGTGTTTTTGTGTTTAATGGAAATGGTGAGGTCTTGCGCCAAGAGTTGAGGGCAAATAAAAAAGATCAGAAATATGAGAAGAATTGTACGCATTTCTTAAGAGTATACAGCAATATAAATATAACGATAAATAACCAGAGGTTGTAGTATGAAGGCCTTTTAACCTGTCGGAATGTTCATATTCCAAAAAGAAGTCTTGGTTTCATGTTTCTCACTTTTATTACGAAATTTGCTTGCTCAAAATAAACTATGGGTGAATTCCTGAATTTCTTCGAAATCATGCCCGCCTGGCAAAAACTGAGCTGGATTGTGGGTTGTCTATGGTTTAGCTGGTCGCTGGAAGGATTTATTCCGCTATTCGAACTTCAATACCAGAAGTGGAAGCATGCTTGGGTAAATCTGGCTTTCCTGGCTACTACGGTAACAATAAATTTACTTTTCGGTTTTTTGACTGTGGTAATTTTTGATTGGGTGCGCACCAATGAAATTGGTCTTCTTTATTTAATAAATCTACCGATATGGGCAGAATTGTTAATTGCGGTTATGACACTTGATCTCATTGGTCAGTATTGGGTGCACTACTTGTTACATAAATATAAATGGATGTGGAAATTCCACATGGTCCATCATAGTGATTCCAAGGTAGATGTCACTACCGGTACTCGTCACCACCCCGGTGACTATTTTTTAAGAGAAGTATTCGCTTTGTTGGCTATTGTTCTAGCAGGAGCACCCCTTGCTTATTATGTGGTTTACCGAATTGTCACCATCTTCTTTACCTACCTGACCCATGCCAATATATCTATGCCATATTGGTTGGATAAAACCATAAGCCTAGTTTTTATAAGCCCTAATACCCACAAGTTCCATCATCATTTTGAGCGGCCCTGGACCAATACTAATTATGGCAATATTTTTTCATTTTGGGACCGTTTGTTTGGTACCATGGTTTATGATGACCCTAGAAAGATTAAATATGGATTGGACGTTCTAGATGAGGCCCTTGATGAAGATATTGTCTATCAGTTTAAGATCCCTTTTGACAAAAATATAAAGACGGACTATTAACAAGGACTGAAGGAGTGAGGGACTGAAGGAGTGAGGGACTGAATGATTGTCAGATTAATCTGGAAGGTATGTACTTATACTTTTTTTTGAAACTTTTGCAGAAATAGGAGCAGCTACTAAATCCGGACAGATAAGCGACCTCAGTTACATTGTATATACCCTTTCTCAATAACACAGAAGATTGTTCTAGTCGGTAAGATTTCAATAGCTGAATAGGAGATTTACCAAGTAAGTATTTACTTTTTCTAAATAGTTGGGACCTGGACATAGCCATATCCCTACTCAATTGAGTGACATTGTATTCACTATTTCCATAGCTGAGACTAAGATAGAAATTTATTCTTCTTTTAAACTCCTCTGACCGTTGCGCCTTATGGATCTTCCTGTAGCTGAATCTATAGATCCAATTGAAAGAGGGTAATAAGTAGTCCTTGTATGACCATAAATAATAATTTGTCAACATTCCCATGTCTGAAAGATTTAATTAATTCGATCTCAATCTAGCGGAGAGGCTTTAATAATACCACACCAAATTTTTGCATAAAGGCCGCTAGTCTACAGCATGTTGTTTTGACAATTATAGATTATACCAATCATGGAATGGGGGAATAGAATATTTGCAAAAAATACTACAAGTAGCGCCTGGTATCTCAGAAAATACTAAAACATAGTAAGCTACTGTACCAGTGTTTTGTAATTGGCAATAATTTCTTTTATGCTGGAGAAAAGTTTTAGCCGTTGTTTTTCAGAAGTATTACTTAATAGGGTAGACTTCTTTTTGAAATTATTGTGATAGATTTCCATCTCATTACAAAATGACTCGTTTGCGGTAGTCATCATGATTTTAATACTAGCGTTTAGAAAGGACATTTTCTTTTCTCCCATTTTAAAAAGAATACTGTTATCTCCAAGTGAAACTTCATTATAATACAGGTTAAACAGCTCCCCGGAATCCGAATCATTTGCCTGGCTGACAAACTTCCTGCCCAGTTGGGCTTCTTGCTGTATAATGGATAATAATTCTTCATATTTTTCAATCAACAGAAGAGCTTTTGAAGACTTATTAATAATCCCGGTTTCATGATAGTATAGTATTTGTTTTAATGGAATAACTATGGTTTCGATAGACCACATCTCTTCCGAGGGGATCTGTGCATAGGACGTCCAGATCTCTTGAGAGGTGGGAAGTAGTTCTTCTACTTCCGTTGGCAAAGAATCAAGATCAAATCGGACATCTGCAAAATGGTGTTCGTCTAAATAGGTTTTACGCCAAAAAAATATCTTAAAGGCCGCTAATTCCGGAAACATGAAGTAATGAAAAATAGGAAGATCCCGCGCTGAATAAGATATAATCTTATTTTCCATTTGCCTGATCATTCGCAGCCACCCAAGTATCGAGTTTAGATAATCATTAAAGGAAAAATCATTACTTCCTACGATCTGGGTACGAAAACTTAAAACATCACTGTCAGTATTCAGAATATTATCCAGTGATAAATTATAATAACTGGCAAGAACCTGCACCTCCTTGATGTCCAGACTTTTTTCAGCTCGAATTCTACGGTAGGCACTGTCTTTACTGATTTCAAGCAAATCCGCCAACTCATCTACCAAGGAGATATTTGGCTTTAGCTTTTGTTTTATAGATTCTAGAATATGTAGCTGGACACTTTCTTTTATGGGCATTCGAAAGGGTTTAGCCGGCATATAACCACTGACTCAAATTTTTATGGATTTGCACCACCGCTATGCAAACATTTGAGAATTCAACAGGGGATAAATAACGCTATACAAGCTACTACAATAAATTATAAGTTCAAACACAGATGCTTTGCAACATTTGTATCACTATTTGAATGATTTGTATCATTTATTGAAGGTTTTGTCAAAGCCTCTTCTTTTGTAGTTCGCCATTTTTGTTAGAGCAAACAAACCCCATATCAAACCTTATCATGAAAAAATTAAATTCTTTATTCAACGCATGCGTAATAATTACCGCTATTTCGTGGTCCTGTTCAGAAGATGACAACCCACCTCCTGTTCAACCGAAAATTATCACCATTGAAACCGGGCCT
>QIEB01000557.1 GCA_003229495.1 Flammeovirgaceae bacterium | reverse complement strand
AACAGTGTTTATGCGCTTAAGGGAGGTCAGTTTTTTATCTTCGAAAGTCCTCAGGATTTTGTTCAAGTGGGAAAGCACAACTCAGATCTTCCCTCTGATTTTTTCAGGACTTTAGAAATTGATGCCAACGGTGTTGCCTGGATGCAACAAAGTGGATCAAGTTCGTATCTGCTTCAGTTTATGCCAAACTTCGAGGTTAAAAAACTGGAATCATACAAAATTAACTTGGCGGAAATCAGGATAAATAGCCTTACCACTGGCCCCAATGGTGATTTATGGGCGGCCACTTCCAACGGCATTAAAAAATGGGAGGGAGAGGAGTTTTCCAGTTATTGTACCTATAACACAGGTGTTCCTATACTGAATTTTAGCCGTATGGCCATTGGAAAAAATGGAAATATTTGGTCCTTAGGGAAAGACACTGTCAGCTTAAAGACTATATTAATGCTTTCTGAACCAGGGATTTAACTACCTAATTGTGAGATTGGATTATTCAGGCTATAGGTCCGTTCAAGAAGACCAGTAGGCTTGAATTTTGGCCAGTATTTCTTGCCACAGAAACTACAGTGAGGTATTAGTTCCAGTTCTTTGGTCATAGGAAGAGACCAATCCATTTGGTTTTCACTACCACATCGCCGACATATGTAATGGTATATTAAATCTTTTGAGAAAGCTTTATCGTTGTCATGTATCTGCTCAGTGGGTGCCTTTTGAACATTATTGGCATGAGCCTCCTGGGCGCTAATCGCAGTCACACTTGCCAACATCGAAATAACGAGGATATATAAATAACGCATGATATAAATTTAGAGAATGCGCTTCTTAAGGTAAACACGACTTTATGATAGATCTTGGCTTTGTAAGGTTTTACTGCACTTTGTGCCATTTCCTGAAAGCAGCAGGGGGGAATGCAGAGGGTATTGTTGGAATTAAAAAATGATTGTCGAAATAATGAAGCCAGCGGTCAGGTTGATCCTGCAATATTTTCTGTACAAGCCTGACATTCATCCATATAGTCAAACGGCACCACGCCATGACATCCGCCCCAGGTAAATGGTTTACATTTTTTGTCAACCCGGTCGTAATAATATTTTTCAATAGCTGCTTTACAAGGCCCCGGGTCAGGTTTCATGCGGCATCTACGGTCTTGTTGCACGGTCTTACAACTAAGTAGAAGAATTGCCAATAAACCTATGTATTTCACAATTGAGCTGGCGGTTGTCCTATAATTTAAAGAAAACCGTTATGGAAAGCAATAGTTAAGGACAAAGGACGAAGGGACGAGAGACGAAGGTCAGTCACAGACTTAAAACTAAAAATTCATAACCCAAAACTCAGAGTTGGATATCCAATTAAAATTACCTATCATAATTCCTCTTTTCACTGTTAGCTGCGTTAATTATGACAAACTTCATGGGAGAATTAATTGGAACCATGCTGCTGGTTCTTTTGGGAAATGGTGTGGTTGCTGGTGTCTTACTAAAAGATAGTAAAGCTGAAAATGGGGGCTGGATTATCATAACAGTGGCATGGGGACTTGCGGTAGCACTGGCAATCTACGCAGTAGGTAGTATCAGTGGCGCACATATCAACCCTGCGGTTACCTTGGGATTGGCCTCGGCCGGTGAATTTCCCTGGTCTGATGTTCCCTATTATATACTTGCCCAAATGCTTGGAGCAATTATCGGAGCTGTATTGGTTTGGATTCATTTTTTGCCTCATTGGCGCCAAACTGAAAGTGCCGATCTAAAGCTGGCCACATTTGCCACTTCACCGGCAATTCGAAGAACCTGGGCCAACCTGGTCAGTGAAATGATTGGAACTTTTGTTCTGGTAATGGGCCTATTGTTCATAGGTGCTAATGAATTCACCGAAGGATTGAATCCGCTTATTATAGGGTTTTTGATCTTGTCTATTGGTTTATCCCTGGGCGGAACCACCGGCTATGCAATTAACCCCGCCAGGGACCTTGGACCTAGAATTGCCCATGCCTTTCTCCCCATTGCAGGTAAAGGAAAGTCAGATTGGTCGTACAGTTGGATACCTGTAGTCGGCCCCATTTTAGGTGGAGTTTATGGTGCCCTGTTTTATAATGCTGTATTTTTAAACCAACCCAATACCTGGTTCTGGGCCACTAGCATGCTGTGCTTTGGTATTGTTTTGATAGCGGTTATTAAACAATTGAAGGAAGATCAATACTAAAGCAATCATGGAAGAGCAATATATTCTAGCAATTGACCAGGGAACTACCAGCTGTAGGGTCCTGCTGGTTGACCAACAAGGGACTATTCAAAGAGTAGCTCAGCAAGAATTCAAGCAGATTTTTCCAAAACCAGGGTGGGTTGAACATGATCCTGAAGAAATCTGGACCACTCAAATGAATATGCTGGAGCTGGTGTTGGAGGAAAGCCAATTGGAACCCCGGCAAATAGCCGCTATAGGTATAACCAATCAAAGGGAAACCACCGTGGTTTGGGACAAGCATACGGGAAAACCCATTTATAATGCCATTGTATGGCAGGATATCCGTACCGCTGATATCTGTGAAGATATGAAAGCAAACAACCTTGATGACCACGTACGCTCAGAAACAGGGTTGGTGATAGATGCATATTTCAGTGGCACAAAAATCAAATGGATACTGGATCATGTTGAGGGTGCCCGGGAAAAAGCAGAAAGGGGCGAATTACTCTTTGGCACCATTGATTCCTGGTTGATTTGGAATATGACAGCAGGGAAAAATCACCTAACAGACCATACCAATGCTTCACGAACTATGCTTTATAATATTCGGAAAATGGTGTGGGACGATACCCTGTTGGAATATTTTGGCATTCCATCTAGTATGCTTCCTGCTGTTCAGCCATCTTCATCGCTCTTTGGGGAAATGCAGATAGGCGATAGCAGAATTTCTATTTGCGGGGTAGCTGGGGATCAACAGGCTGCACTTTTCGGACAGGCTTGTTTGGTGCCGGGGATGGCCAAGAATACCTATGGTACCGGGTGTTTTATGTTACTACATACGGGTGACAAATTATCCCATTCCAAGAACGGGCTACTTACCACTATGGCGTGTTCATCAAATGAAAAGCCTCAATATGCACTTGAGGGTAGTATTTTTATTGCAGGAGCTGCCATCCAATGGTTAAGGGATGGGTTGCAAATCATTAAATCTGCTGCAGATTCGGATGAAATGTCCGTTTCCGTCAAGGACGCCCATGATGTATATATGGTCCCGGCATTTGCAGGCTTAGGAGCTCCCTACTGGGACATGTATGCTCGTGGCGCCATATTCGGACTAACCAGGGATACCTCCAGGGAACACATAGTTAAAGCTACCCTGGAATCATTGGCATACCAAACCAGGGATGTGCTAAAAGCCATGGAACAAGATTCAGGACTGGAACTTAAGAATTTGAAAGTCGATGGTGGTGCAGTGGCAAATAATTATCTGATGCAATTTCAAGCGGACATTTTAGGAGTTTCAGTAGAACGCCCGGAAGTGATAGAAACCACTGCCATGGGGGCTGCATATCTGGCAGGCATACAGATTGGCATGTGGACCCCCGAAGATGTTTCCGCTCACCGTCGAATTGACAAAGTGTTCAATCCGAAAATGGAGAGGTCACTACGAGAGTCGTTGTATACGGGTTGGCAAAAGGCGGTGAAACGGTCAAGTGGTTGGATTGACCAAATCAATTAACGCTACTACAATATGATTGGATGGCTTTGGAGGCCATTTTAACACCCATTGTTCTTGCTTTTTCTAAGTCTGCACAAGATTGAACCAAATTGCCAATCTGTAGATGAACCAGGGCACGGTTAAAAAATGAACCTCCATGCCCGGGGTCCAGTCTAATAGCTTCATTCAGGTCCTCCAGGGCCAGTTGAAACTCTTCCAATTCAAACAATGCTCTACTGCGGCTTCTATAGGCGATGGTAGCATTTGGGTCCAATTTGAGGGCCATATTGTAGTCTGCAAGAGCAGCCCGGAAGTTCTTAATTCTTTCCCGGGCTAATGCCCTATTCACATAGATCAATGGATTCTTTGGATCCAACGCAATTGCCTGATGGTAATCCTCTAATGCACCCATTATGTTACCGGCATTTATTTTAGCTAAAGCCCTGTTGACATATGCTGAGGCAAATTCCGGGTTACGCTCTATGATTTCATCATAATCTGCCAACTTCAGGTTACCGGAACTTTCCAATTCCTGGGTGAGGTTGAATTGGGCGATGGGGTGCTCAGGCACCAAAGACAACGCTGCCCTAAAATCTGCTATTGCTTTTTCACTATTGCCCAGTGATGCTTCACTTAGCCCTCGGTTGACATAGTAATTTGCATCGTGGGGGCTTAATGATATGGCTACATTAAATGCGTTCACCGATGCCTTATAATTCTCCATGGCCTGATAACAAAATCCCATGTAGTTGTAAATATCGGCATCCATACTATTGGCAGTGGTAATCCCCTGTAGTGGAACTTCACCATTTTCCAAGGGGGTCCCTTTGAAATACAACATACGTGTTTCACCGCTGCTCATTGTCAGGACTTTTTTAAAATCTGTGAGGGCCCGCTGATACTGTTTTTGCTGATACCTCAACTTCGCCCGGTTGAAGGCAGCCTCCCGATAAGTGCTGTCCATTAAAAGTACAATTTGATAGTCTGTTAAGGCTCCTTGAGGGTCTTGTACCTTTTCCTTGGAAAGCGCTCTGTTGAAATAGGCATCAATATTGTCAGTCTGGTATTGAAGGGCCTGGTCTAGCAAAACTATTGCCTGATGGTAATCTTGATATTGCATACTTTCTTTAGCCAGTTCAACTAATCGATTCGATTCCCGAGACTTTGATGAGTAAATCCGGTTTTGAACTTGGCTCAGGGCGTTAAAGGAGCCTCCTAATAAAATGAGCGATAAATACCAATTGATAAAATAATAAGAAGAGCTCATTTTGTGTTAATTGAATATTAAATAAATTTACAAATTACCTGGTTAATTAGCATGACATGAGGTGATTGAATGAATTATGTCCAATAACGAATTTTTGTTTATTTGAAAAAATACTTATCAAATTGATAATCAATACTTTTTGAGGTTAATTTGAGGTTAATTTTTAAGCATTCTTACGCTCCGGCCAATCTTGGTATGATTTTTAGGCATGTATCATCAATTATTAATTGCGGGGAGCTTAGATTTGCATTATTATAAGCAGCAGTAAATATGAATAGTACTACCATGAACAAGCACAATTGGTTGATTTTCTGTTTAATCCTGATAATCGTTGGCGCGGGCTGTAAAAACCAACAAAAAATTGCAGAAGAAGCGGCTAATGTTAAGGCAGAAAATACCGTTCAAGCGAAATCCATACTAAATTCAATACTCAATGATGACGGACAATTGACAACTGCTGAAAAAGAAAAGAAACTGAGGGAGGCCAGAGCGCTCAATTCGGATGATCCGGAAGTTCAATATTTGATTTCCCAGGTAGAAAAGATGTTGGACAGAGAACGCGAGGCCCAGAGAGTAGCTCAGGAGCCACGGAGTCCTGACCCCACGCTGGAAGATACACTAAGTGATTTGTTTGGAAAAATCGTGGCAGCGGAAAATACTACAGCAGCTAATAACATGATAGAGGAAGGCCTTACAATGTTTAGTTCACCACAGGTACCTGTACTGATCATTATTAGTAAATCGGGCACTATGAAGGATTATGATGAACCTACTACTATTTTGCGATATCTAAATTATTTAAAAGACCAGCAAACATCGCCTAACCTGGTCCATGATCTGGTAAAAGATGGCGACGGAAAAATAAATGAGTTAGAATTGATAAAGAAGTCCAATCGGTAATTTTATAATGCACATCATGCGAAAGTACATTTTTACAATTATGGCCTTGTGTTGCCTCTCTGTTTTACAAGGGCAGGATGTTATTAGCCCTGAAAGAAAACAAGCAATTGATTCTTTGGCGCTTGAGAAAGTGAGGGACCTTAGTCGGTATATTAGTATCATCGGCAACAAGGATACACCATTTTCAGAGGCCAACAGGGTTATTGACAGGGCCGAGGAATTATTTGCCGATGCCAGTGAGATCGGGGTAAGTTCAATCAATCGGTCTGATATAAATTACTATGTAGTAAAGGAATATTTTAAACGCTTGATGGCCTTGAATTATGACAGGGTAACTATCAAATGGTTCAACATACAATACATCAGTGATCTGGAATTGCAACCCGATGGTCGATATGTGGGGGTGATTACTATATATCAACGATTCGAAGGAATCACCGACGATGGTCTCAGATACATGGATACCACCAAAAAAGACATTACCATATACGTAGAGCGTAAACAAACGCAAATAGGAGGTAGGTTAATTGGATTTTGGGACGTCATGCTAGGGGATATTAGAGTTACCGAAACCAGTACATGAGGATCACATTCTTCTGTGTTGTTATTTTGTCACTTACAGTACCTTGCTATGGACAGGTGGGGGAGTACCTGGGTGATGAAAAGGCGTTTTACGCCACCACCAAACAAGTTAATCAGTTTTTACGGCGTTTCAACGGTGAGGAAGACTTGCTGGGAACCCGGTTCTACCAACAGGATTCTAACTTTCGAGATCCCGGCCTGAGAAGCAAATACATTAAAATACTTTTTGATAATAAGCAAAAGGACATCAGTCTTGAATCCAAAAAGCAATTTTTAGCCGAGGTTATTGACCCTGACCACCCACAATATCTGGATTTGCACGGAGGTAGCTGGTTTGCCGAAGTCTCTGCAAAGTTTAAGTATAAAGGGAGGGAGGAAAAATTAATGCTCTTTCTTCGCCTTCAGGAGGAAACTGTTGGTAGCAAATGGGTGATCTTTAAGGCATATTTCGATCCGTTTAAAGAGTATTTTAAAATTGATACCGCAGATAGAGATAAATTTATTCATCCAATGAGTCATGAACTGGACTTCATGAATCTTAGAAAGATTTTTGATGATCCTGAGATAGCAGCGGCATTTACAGACCAGGACTTTCAGCCGGATTATCTATCGCTAATACTTTATGAGATAAGACGAGCCAATCTGAAGTTTAAAACCGTGAGTCAGGTTAAATTTCATTTTTTTCAGCTGGAGGACTGGTACATTGAACTTTCAGAATTCAACCGCCCCGGATCAAATAATGGTTGGCTTATATCCAATTTGATAAATGTCAATGTGCAGCAAAAAGATCAATTAAGGAAGTTTATATATTATGAAGGGATGTAAACTTTTTGGTGTTTTTATGGTTTTGGGTCTTTTTGAGGTTTCACCCTGTCAGGCACAGGACCAGATTGATATGACACCTATGGCGGAGGTAGAATCCTATAAATCCAAGGTCAGGGACCTGGTGGAATTTCTGGAGTTTGCCCTCAACACTATTGGGAGCAGCAATACTCCAACACGAGATAAGAATGTCATCATAAACCAGAGTTACTTAAAAATATTCGAGCACTCAAAGGTTCAAATTGAAGATGACCTGAATGAAAATCGAGAGATGATTACACGCAAAGATGTCCAGGCCTATTTAAGTGATATCGATTTCTTCTTCAAACATGTCGAATTCAAATTCAATATCGAAGACATTAGTCATTATACCAAAGCCAATGGTGAGATATATTTTCTGGTATCGATGACTCGTAATTTGAGAGGTATTACTATTGAAAATGACAGCGTAAACTCCATGATGATCCGATATCTGGAAGTAAATTTTAATGAGAAGGAACGGGACCTTAAAATTGCCAGTATTTACTCTAACCGGTTGAGTGAAGACGAGGAGTTAATGAATTGGTGGCAAAACCTGCCCTATCCCTGGACAGATATATTCTACCACCAGATTGGAGTGATTGACAGTATGGATGTTGCAAGCTTGCGCAAATTGATGGACTTAGAAAAACTGGATCTTTCTGTTTATCCAAGACTGCGGAATCTGGAACCTGTGGCTAAATTAGCAAATTTAAAAAGAGTGGATATATCAGGAACCCAGGTTCGTGATATCGTTCCCTTAAAAAATCTTACCCGGTTAGAGATTTTGGACTGTAGCAATACGGAGATCAAAAGTTTGGACCCTCTTAAATACGCCCTGAGCCTAAGGGCATTGCGAATTGACAGTACAAAAATCAGCGATATTTCCACTCAGCGATATTTCCACATTGAGTAGTATGGAGAATTTGCAACAGTTTAGCGCTAGCTACACTTACATTAGCTCATTAGAGACTTTGTCGGGCCTGAAAAATATTAAAAAGTTAAACCTTTCAAAGACCCGTATTAGAAGTCTAACAGGGTTGGAGTCTATGACCAAACTGGAAGTGCTTTTGTGTTCAGATAACCATATAAAGAGCCTTGAGCCAATTAAGGGATTAACCAATCTCAGTTACTTACAAATTGATAATACATTAGTCACCAGCCTAAGCCCATTGGGTGAACTGGACAATCTCCGGGTGCTATCTTGTAACAGTACTCTTATTACTTCATTAATGCCACTTGGGGTTTTACCTAACCTTGAGACCGTTTACAGTGACAACACATTAATGGTGAGCAGCGATGCTAAAGAGTTTATTACTCAACACCCACAGATACTGGTGATCTATGGCACTGAGAGTTTGAGGGGTTGGTGGAATGGTCTAAGCAAACCCTGGAAAATTGTACTGATGAAAGAGGCTGAGCTAACTAGAACCAATCCCAGTAAAGAAGAAATGGCAAGGGTAGCAAATATTACTAAAATTGATGTCTCCGGGATTGAGGACATAGTGAGTTTGGAGCCGGTGAAGATCCTGAAGAATCTTAAGGAATTAAAATTTGCTGCTACTGGTGTTAGTAGTTTATCCCCTTTGAGAGGATTATTGGAATTAGAGCTAGTTGATGCCAGTAATACCATGGTCAACGAGCTATATAGTTTGGAAAAGCATCCTAAACTAAATAGGCTGGTAATAGATAAAACTCAAATACGTCCCCAGGAAATCAAGCGGTTTATTACTAATCATCCCAATTGCTTGCTGATGTTCAAGACAGAAGAACTTTTAAAGTGGTATGGATCCCTTTCCAAAGATTGGCGTTCTATATTGATGTCAAAGGTTAACCGGGGTAACATGACGGATAGTGAACTATTACACACGTTTATCAATTTGGAGCAACTTAATTTTGAGGTCCCGGTCAATACCCTGAAGCCAGTATTACAATTCATTAAACTTAAAGAGTTGAGTTTCAACGGTACCATGATTAGTAGCTTAGAACCTTTGCGAAGTATTGGAACTTTAGAATCACTAAAATGTTCGCACAGCCCAATTGCCAATCTGGAGCCTATTGCTCAGTTGCGAAAATTAAAAAATCT
>QIEB01000504.1 GCA_003229495.1 Flammeovirgaceae bacterium | reverse complement strand
CGGATATATTACCTGGTTGAGATTATTGCTGATTATGATGTAAAATCTATCAAACCGTATTACCGGGAACCAAAAGTGAAGGCTTTTATACGTTAGCTGGGGTTTTATATAATTTGGCAGCGGGCATACTGATAACCTGGACAGGTAGTTTGGTAATCTTTTCCATGGAATCTTACATATGCCCGTATTGCATGGGAGTCGTTTGGTCTAATATGCCTGTGGAAACTGTGGTTATTTCGCGTTGTCGCCGGAGGTCCTCCGGTCCAAGAACCTATATATAATGTATCCAATTTTACTGTAATTATTACATGTGGAATATAGCAACTAATTCTCCCTGGTTGGTTCTATAGGGTTTTAATACTTTAGAGCTTCAACAATATTTTTGAAGTGGATGTATCAAGTGAGTCATAAAAAGAACTATTTAAAGCAACTTTTCCGTATCGCGCTGGCAGATGCTCATTTAGACAAGCGTGAAGAAGAATATTTGTTATATACCGCTCAAAAAATGGGTATCAACAACCAGGAGTTCGAGAAAGTAAAGGAATCTTCAGATCAGGTACAAGTAGTAATACCCGACAATTACTATCAGCGGTTTAGAATGATTTTTGATTTTGTCTGGATGATGATGATTGATGGAGAAATCGATCCAAGAGAAGAAATCGTTTGCAAGCAATTAGTCAATCAACTGGATTTTGCTTCCGGAGTGGTTGATGACCTGGTGGAACATATAAACTATCATCTAAGTTGCGGGATCAACCCCGAACACACATTTAGCAAGTTCGAAGAAATGCTACTTGAAAAGTAAATAAACCCATCCGGTTCACAGGGATGACGGAGTCTGGAAACTTAGATATAGGGATTAAATTTTTGGATTTTTTTCTTTATTGCTTCTTTATTCTTTTTTAGGTGCTTATTCTCAAGTATCTCGGTCCAAAGCTCGTCGACTACTTCCTTATAATAGCCCAGTCGGACTGCCATATTCTGGCAAAAATTTATCTCCCGTTGATCAATTTCATCATCAATATTCATCAGATGAACAATACTATAGAGGTACTCGAACTTGACATCGTTACTTAGCGCCCCCATCGATTCAATCGGTTTCGGATATTGGATCATTTCCTCTAATTGAACTGGACTGACATTATGTTTACTGGCAATAGCCTCCAGGGTTTTTTTCTCTTCTTTCGAAATTTGCCCATCTACCATTGCAAGATGGATCAAGACATTCAGCTGCATTCTTAAAACTACATCCATAACATTTAATGAACTATAATAACTAAACAGCTAGAGAGAAAGGTAATACTGATCTAAGGAAAACTAAGGCAAAAGTAAGAAATAATTATTAGTTTATTGGAAATTTCACTGACCCTAGCTGTATGGGAATGGATTTTCTAATAGAAAATTGGGTTTATGGACTTATTCCTCTGATAAGTGCGCTGGTGGGGTGGACCACTAATATTTTGGCACTTAGAATGACTTTTTACCCTCTTGAATTTCGAGGAATACCGCCGTATCTGGGATGGCAAGGCATTATCCCTTCAAAGGCCGGAGTGATGGCTGGAAAAGCTGTGGACATGATTACCAAAAATCTAGTGCAGATCGAAGATCAATTCGCAAATATTGATTCTCATCGGGTAGTGGAGGAAATGGCCCCTGAACTTGAACGGGTATCAAATAGAATCATTGAGGAAGTAATGCACACCCAGGCTCAGACTCTTTGGTTGAAACTTCCCAATGCTGTAAAACAACAACTTTTTGAAAGCGTAAAAGAGGACCTGCCTATAACCGTTGAAGAATTGATGAAGGAAATTAATCTCAATATTTCTGAATTCTTCGATCTCCGTGGTATGGTAGTTTCCACTCTGGTGTCGGACAAAGAATTGTTAAATAATATTTTCTTAAAATGTGGAGCTAAAGAGTTTAAATTCATCGAAAGGTCAGGCGCATATTTCGGACTGCTATTCGGACTAATTCAGATGTTGGTTTGGTATTTCTTTCAGCCATGGTGGTTTTTACCCTTAGCGGGTGTAGCCGTGGGGTGGATTACCAATTGGCTGGCCCTGAAACTAATTTTCAAGCCTCAGGAACCCTGGAGAATCGGAAATATTCATATACAGGGTCTTTTCATTAAAAGACAAAAAGAGGTTTCCGCTGAATATGCTACCATTATTGCAGGACAAATACTGACTTCTCCCAGGATCTTTGATAACATTTTTTTTGGTTCAAAGTCTGGTGCTGTTTCAAAATTGATCAAAAAACACATCACCAAAACAGTTGACATGGCTGCTGGAAGCTCAAAAGAGCTGATTCAACTGATTACAGGGACCAAAAAGTATAAAATCATAAAGAATATAGCATACTCCAGTTTTATGGAAGATCTAAGAATAATCATCAGCCGTATATTCAATTATGCAGAAGAAGCCCTGGATCTGGAAAATACCTTGCGTGAAAAAATGCAAGCTCTGCCACCCTGGGAATTTGTGGGTTTTTTGCATCCAATCTTTGAAGAAGACGAATGGAAGCTGATAACGGTGGGAGCTATCCTGGGGGGCCTGGCAGGGCTTGCCCAACTTTATTTGCTATTTTAATCAATGGTAACCTATCTGCTTGCGCTTAATACCCCTGGCTGATGATCCAACAGTTCATCGATATAGAACCGCCTGGTACGTTGAGAATAATTGTCCAAACAAGGCCCATTGCCACTGCGCATAATACTTGCACAAGCACCATTGGACAAGCGATCTTCCAAATGTGGACGGAATAAATAACAATGACCTAACTCATGAAATACCACGAATTCCCGAAACAGGTCAGTCCCCAGCATCCAAAATGATTGATCGATTATTACTTGGTTGGGTTGTGCGCGAGGAAATGAACATCGTCCCAAAACATGTTCTCCATCAATTTTCAGGATGGTACCTGTAATAGCCGAAACGGTTAAATCAACGGGAAGTCCGCGGGCAGCGGCCTCATCTTCAAATCTTTGAAAATACTCACGCAATTCGGGGTCTACTCCGGGAAATTTCACCGGAATGGTCTCAACTTCATCATGCTCGCTGCAGGAAAAGAAAAAACCCATAAAAGCAACCCATATAAAAAATTTATTAGTATACATAACACATAAATTTTGGAAGTGAAAATTATGTATGGTTGCATCATATGGGAGCTATAAATTCGTAGTATTGCGAAGGCAATTTTAATGCCAAAAGCTTTTGCTTGACTCAAAAGTAAGGGCGAGAGTAACATGAGAACATTTTCCTTAGTAGCCCTAATTTTTCTGATATACAGCTGCAGCCCTGTGGAAAAGCAGGACTACAGTTCCCGGTTATATTCTGAGCTTGATGTACAGGGTCATCGCGGATGCCGTGGATCGCTGCCTGAAAACTCCATTGCCGGTTTCCTTCAAGCCCTGGAATGGGGGGTGAGCACTCTTGAAATGGATGTGGTTATCAGTAAGGATCATCAGGTGGTAGTTTCACATGAGCCTTTTATATCACACCTAATTTGCCTGGACCATGCTGGCTCCGAGCTTGACTCCGCCTCTTACTTTCAATACAATATGTATGAAATGACCTACCAAGAAATCAAGGAATTTGACTGTGGCTCCAAACCTCCGGTTGATTTTATCCATCAGAAACCAGTCCCGGGACCCAAGCCTTTACTCCATGAGGTTATACAGGCAGTAGAAGACAAAAGAGATCGGCTAAAACTCCCCCCCGTTAGATACAGCATTGAGATCAAAAGCCAGCCGGGATATGATGAAATTTTTCATCCTGGACCTGCTAAATTTGTTGAGCTGGTATTAGCAGTAGTGATGGAAAATGAAATTACAGAGCGAACCATTATTCAATCGTTTGACCCCCGGTCATTGCAGCAGGTAAGGGAGCAGCACCCGGCAATTACTACAGCTTTATTGGTAGAGAATAACCAGGGGCCGCTTTTCAATTTTATCCAACTCGGGTTTGAGCCTGGTATATACAGCCCCCATCATACACTGGTTACCGACTCATTGGTGCAATATCTTCACCAGAAGAATATTGCACTGATACCCTGGACAGTAAATGACCTGGCAGACATCAACAGGTACATTGAAATGGGAGTAGATGGCATTATCACCGACTATCCACAAATACTGTTAAAACAATTGGGACCTTCAGGTAAGTAAATTTAATAATAGAAAGACCCTTAACAGGTTCAATAGTAGAGGTAAAATGTCATGGCCCCGACCAAATGGCCTTTTTCTATTCAACCGCGGCACTAATTGAGTTCATTAAATGTATGCCTTATGAAACAAACTAAATAAAATGATTATGAACAAGATCAGCGCTTTATTATTACTTGGAGTTTTTCTTACAGCTGCAACTCCTAATGACAACACCCTTGCCAGTTACTCTGGAACTTTGGTGGATACTAAATGTTATACGATGATGCCAAAGGCTAATGCCGGTAACGACCACAAGGTTAAAGATATGAAATCAGGCAAAATGATGGATATGCCAAACTGTGCATCAGCATGTGCTACCATGGGTATACCGGTTGCATTACTAACAAAATCAGGCAAGTTACATGTCCTGGCTGCTCCTGCGAATCAACTGGCCAAGTATATGGCCAAAGAGGCCAGAGTCGAGGGAATGGAATCCAACGGCGTGTTAATAGTTAATAAGTTGGAGGTTAAGGATGGTAACAAATGGAAAGAAGTGGAAATTATGTATATGATGAAATAAGCATGTATTATTCATACCAACTCATTAAAAGGATAGGTTCACTATCCTTTTTCTTTTAATTATGGACTCTAGTATTAGGAAACTGGCCCGATTTATCCTGGTAATGCTCTTTGTTACCGGGTGTAATACCAGGCAAACTCCTGCTGAGACAGTGGAACCGTCAACCACTTTTTCGGTATTTCAGGAAACCGATTCCCTAAGTATTGAGGGTACCTTAATATGTGCTCACTGCTATGCTTTAAATCAAGAAAATACCGGTGTCGATCACACGTTGCCAGAGAGCGGCTTTGTAAAAGAATGCGCCAGTCAATGTGCCAACCTCGGATACCCCATCGCTGTACTATCGGAGAAAATGGTGGCTGGCGCCAATGTCTGGGTAATCCAAACTTCCTCACAACTATTTTCCGATTATATGGGTAAAAAAGCGGAAGTAAGAGGGTCTCTGGTTACCAACGGAGTCATTGAGCCAACTGGAATTTTGGTAACTACGGCTCCTGGAAGAAAGCAGATCCTGCTTTAGTTACTTTTTATTAAAGTGATTTCCTTTAACAAAATTGACTCACCGTCGTATTGTATAGTCATACTAATGGAATCGCTAGGTTTTATACCTTCCACCATATTACTATCGGGCAGACTAAATGGCATGGTCATAGCCCTCATAAAGCCCGGAATTTCATGGTGGTCTACTATGATTAGTTTTTTATTGGGAGGTATGCTTTTTACCATCCCTTGGGTATGATAAATTTGAGGGCTGGTTATCGGCGCTTGCGATTGATTGCTGGAAGCAGTATTGCCCTCCCTGGCGGGTTCAGAACAACTAATTGCCACGGAAAGCAATACCATGCTTAAGCTTGTTTGAAAGCTTCTCATTATTTAATTATTTCAGTTTCAAAATTGAAACAATTAACGGGCCGGTTTAATTCAAAATCTTCGGAAACAATAAATGAAATTCCCCAGGATGTAATTTTGGTTTAAATCGTTTTACTAAATTTAAGCCATACACAGTAGCCCGGTAGGAGGTCCTTAATGTGCTTGGGGCTATTTGCGTATGTAATTAGACCAAAGATCCACTTGACCCTCCCAAGGGGGAACTTGCTATTATTGAATACGATGGCCACGATACCCTTTTATCAAGAGAGGTATCCATCCTAAAAGGGGAAAATAAAAAGCCAAAGTCAGGGGGTTTTTTACCAGGTATTTTAATCCAGACCAGAATCCTGTTTTCATAGTGAAGTCCTGTCCTTTATGTTTTTTATAAAGTCTATGGTGCTCATGAAACAGCACCGGCCATCCAGGAGGACAATAGTAATTCAAAATGAGCATATTTCTGATGCTATTTCCAACGATCTTACCTGATGAATACTTTTTTTTCCCAAACTTCTCCACTGCCCGGTTAAGCTCTTTCTGCATTTGGTCCTTAACCTGGTCCCGTACCTTCTTAATATCGTCTTCTGTTAATTCTTCAAAGGGCTTGTTGATCAATTCATATGGTTTAATCCTTTTCCCCAGAACGTAGGTTAACCTGGCTGGAAGTGCAAAATAAAACATCCATGGAAAAAGTAATAGAAGAATTGTATGAAGACCCATTGGTATATAAGGAATTCCTATTTTCTGTGACAATTTATTTAACCAAGGCCATGAGTAAACATATGGATTAATATATTCACCATTTACCGTGGCGAATGGGATGATATCCGTTCTATATTTCAAGGCCATCCTGACAAACGAAGTGGCGAACCTTTGTAGCTGGTATTTTCGGTTAAAGCCCTTACCAATCCCAGCAACTCCTTCAGGATAAACCAAAATGTTGAAGGCGCTCTGCTGCATCATTGTTGCAAAATTCTTAAATCTGGCATCTACAGCGCCATTTATCATCCAGAAGTTCTTAATCATAAATGGATTCATCAGATTGCTTTGTGACAATACTGGTGCTGCCAGTGTTCTTACGGCGTTTTTAAAATTGAAATTTTCCTTTTTCAATACCATCGATGAAAACACCATTCCATCCCACGGGAAGGCCATTCCGGAATGATTACTTGCATAAAGCAAAGGCCGTTTCGGGTTATTGCGTTGAGGCAACTGATCAAAACCTACAAATTCACATTTAAAATAGTGGTGGTTAATGGGCCCGATCACATTTTTTATAAAACTTGCACTATAACCTGGATCGAAATATTGATTGAGTACTTTTTGATTTTCTTCAATATCATTCTGCGTAATACTCTGTTGGGGAGATGTTTGTGAGTAAAATGCTGACATAGCATTGGATTATTCTGACACCAAATTCGTTGACCTATGGATATTAAAAATCATAATAACAAATTCTAAGTAAAAGAATTGGTTTTTTGTAAATTGTAGGTTAATATTACACCTCATAAATGTTATGCATGCATAACATTTATGAGGTGTAATAACCGGGATAATGATCAATTTTAACTAATTACAATATCGAAATGGAAGATTTAATTAAGAAATTCGTATATACGGGGGTAGGGTTAGCATCCTTGACAGCTGAAAAACTGCAAAAGAGTATCGACAAATTAGTAGATGAGGACAAAATAAGTGAGAAAGAAGGTAGAAAAATTGTTGATGAATTTTTCAAAAAAACCGAGTCCAAGAAAAAGAGTTTTGAAACGCAGATAGGCAAAATTACCAAAGAGGTGATCAGCAAGTTTGACTTCTCTAAAGCCAAAGAAATACTGGATCTGAACAAGCGTGTAAAGGCCTTGGAAAATAAATTTGCAAAAATGTCGAAGGCCAGCGCCCAAGCTACCCGTGTCACCAGAAAACCTGCGACCCCTAAAAGAGCTATCAAAAAAGCGGGCGAGAAGTAAAAGCATCCTATTAACCATGGAAGGCAGTGTCTTTATCAAGGCACTGCCTTTATTATTTTAGTGGCCTGTCATATCCTCTGATGGGCATTTCTTACGTTTATTTTTCTATTTTTACCATGAATGTACCTGCATAGTGATTTTTGATCAGACAATTAAGAATATTAGCCGGATACGGGATGTAATCCGGGTGCTGCTAAAATACGGTTTTGAAGACATAGTGGTCAATACACCACTTAGCAAGCTGATCCCACAAAGTAAACGGCTGACCTGGTCCAGGCATGATCGGTCCGTCTTTGAATACAGTCGTTGGGAAAGGGTAAGGATGGTGACTGAGGACCTCGGTGCTACGTTTATCAAACTAGGGCAGCTTCTTAGTAATCGCCCCGACATCCTGCCGCTGCCATTGATCAAAGAATTTGAGAAGCTTCAAAATGAGGTCCCACCTTTCCCAAGTGATCAGGCAATCAAGATCATAGAAAAAGAAACCGGTCGAAGTATAGACTCGCTGTTCTCCTATTTTGAAGACAAACCCCTTGGCTCAGCCTCTATTGGACAAGTTCACCGGGCAAGGCTTCAAAACGGCCAGGACGTAGTTATCAAAGTACGCCGACCCGGAGTCAAGCAACTGGTATATACCGATTTGGAGCTTTTAAGGGAAATAGTACGGATAACTGAACCCTATTTATTAAAACAAGGGATACTAAATCCCCTTGAAATCGTAAA
>QIEB01000022.1 GCA_003229495.1 Flammeovirgaceae bacterium | reverse complement strand
CCTGTGGTCCTGTAGATACTTGATCTACAAAGTTTTACACAAAAAAACCCCGCTAGGTGGCGGGGCTAAATTAATATGAATGAGTGTTAATCTACTCTTTTACTCCCAAGGCTTCGATAATTGGATTTAACGCTTCGGCCTTATCATTCATTTTAAGTTGAACATAAACAGTTTGCAAGGTTTCCAAAACCGTACGATTTTCGGGTTCGATCTCATGTGCTTTTATAAGGAAAGGAAGGGCCTTATCGAATTCTAAACTAGCTTCTGCTTCCACTAGTTTTCCTTCTTTTTGGTAGGTTCTCAGGTCCATGTCATTGGCTTTTTTGAGAATTTCAGCGGCCTTATTATAGTAGTTTACCGCCAAATTAAATGTGGCATCGAAATACTCCGGATCTACCTCAATTGCCTTTTGATAATTTGCAACTGCAGCTTCATCGTCACCAGTTTGCTCGCTGATGTATGCCAGGTTATAGTATAGGTTCGAATTGCCGGGTTCTGCTTTGATTGCTTCTACCAGTTTGCCCTTTGCTTTATCTGTTTGTTCCGTCAGGATCAATAAATTGATCTCTTCCTTCATCAAAGATTCATTCTCCGGGAAGTGCTCCCTGGCCTGTTCCAAAACCTCAAGAGCTTTTTCGTTATCATCATTTTGGCTTCTTTCCAAATATACAATACTACTGTAGATCTCTTCATCCTGGAAATCCAGATCGACCAACTTATAATAATTGTCCAAAGCTTTTTGATATAACTCTCCCTGTTGAGCGGCAATCCCGGCGTAATAGTAACCAGTAGTGTCTTCAGGTTTTAGTAACGATGATTGTTCAAAATAGTTAAGTGCATTTTCATAATCTTCTTGATTGTACGCTTCCGCTCCCTTGTTGATCACGGTACCCCACATATTATCAATCTTTATGAGGCTTAGCCCATCATAATTCCCTCCCTCATCCATGCTTTTAGCCTTGCTGTACGCGGTAAAAGCTTCAACCAGGGCATCATCTTGCATGTCCTGATAGTTGGAGTCTTCAGAAAAGGCAATCTCTTCATAGACCTCTCCTTTGGTAAACCAGGTCTTTGGTTTTTCCATGGTTTTCTCATGAGCAGTAGCCAAATCAATTTGTTCCTTGGCTTTCATCAATTCTCCATCGTTTTTAAACTGTGAAGCTTTGTTAACTGCTGAGTTCTGAGCGTAAACTCCAGCTGCCATCAGAGAAAAAATAACAATTAATACAAGCTTTTTCATAGTGATAGTAAATAGTTCTTTAAATATTAAGTTAGCAATTTTTTATTTTTATTTTCAGTTTTCGTCCATTCCATTTTCGTTTTTATCAATTTCTGTGCCGGTTTCTTCTTCGAACATTTCGATTTTTTCCACCGAACTGATCTTATCACCCTCATTCAATCTAATTAATTTTACTCCCTGGGTGGCCCTTCCCATCACTCTGACGGATTGTACTTCCATTCTAATAGTAATGCCGGAACGGTTTATAATCATTAAATCATCAGTGTCAACTACCTCTTTAATGGCCACCAGCTCACCGGTCTTAGAGGTGACATTGATGGATTTGACACCCTTACCACCTCTTTTGGTAATTCGGTAATCGTCAATTGAAGAACGTTTGCCATATCCCTTTTCAGAAACCACCATTAGGTCTGACTCATCTCGACTTACACAAACCATTCCAACCACCCGGTCATTTTCACTTTCCAGGGTCACCCCTCTTACACCTGCTGCAGTTCGGCCCATTGGTCTTACCCCCTGCTCATGAAAATGAATGGCCCTGCCAGACTTTTTAGCAATAACAATATGGTTGTCACCGTTGGTCAGTTTTACCTCCAGCAGCTTGTCCCCGTCCTTTATGGTGATGGCATTAATCCCGTTTGACCTGGGCCGGCTATAGGCTTCTAAGGTAGTTTTTTTGATGGTGCCTTGTTGAGTACACATGATTAGATAGTGATTGTTAATGTAATCCTCATCTTTGAGGTTCATCACATTAATAACCGCCCGTATTTGGTCTCCGGATTCTATATTAATCAGGTTTTGGATGGCTCGTCCCTTGGCAATTTTACTTCCCACCGGAATTGCCCATACTTTCTTCCAGAAAACTTTTCCAAATTCAGTAAATATAAGCAGGTAGTTGTGGGTGAATGCTGTGAACAAATGCTCGGTAAAATCATCATTCTTACTGCCGGCTCCTTTGGCCCCTACTCCACCCCTGCCTTGGGTACGGTATTCGGTTAGTGGTGTTCTTTTTATATAACCCTGATGACTAATGGTAATTACCATTTCCTCGTTAGGGATCATATCTTCATCGGTAAAATCATCGGCGCTGTGAACGACCTCGGTACGTCGATCATCCCCATATCGTTCTTGAATTTCCCGAAGTTCGTCCTTGATAATTTGCATTCGCAGGTCTTCACTCTCCAGGATTTCTTTCAGGCTGGAAATCACTTCGATTATCTCTTGGTATTCTTTTTGTATTTTGTCTCTTTCTAACCCTGTCAACCGCTGAAGACGCATTTCCAATATGGCCTTTGCCTGTATCTCTGAAAGTTGGAATTTCTCCATCAACTGGTTTCTGGCTGACTCCGGATCCCTCGAGTTCCTTATGAGCGAAATTACTTCATCAAGATTATCAAGCGCAATCAGGTAACCTTCAAGAATGTGGGCCCTTTTCTCCGCCTCATTAAGGTCATGTTCAGTACGCCTGACAACGACTTGATGCCTGTGATCTACAAAATGGCCGATTAATTCTTTAAGGTTTAGGGTAAGTGGTCGACCTTTTACTAAAGTCACATTATTGACTCCAAATGAGGACTGTAACTGAGTGTACTTAAACAAATTATTTAATACGACATCTGGAATACTGTCTTTTCTTAACTCGTAGACAATTCGCATTCCATTTCGATCCGATTCATCCCTGATGTCTGATATCCCCTCGATTCTTTTATCATTGACCAGTTGTGCCGTCCTTTCGATCATATTGGCTTTATTCACCATATAGGGGATCTCAGTAACAATAATTCTTTCCCTACCCTTTTTGGTGGTTTCAATTTCAGCCTTGGCTCTCATTACCACCCGTCCACGGCCTGTTTCGAATGCCAACTTAACTCCTTGATATCCATATATAATACCACCTGTAGGAAAATCTGGCGCGGTAATATGTTGCATCAATTCGGGAATGGTAATATCATTGTTTTCAATATAGGCGATTATCCCATTTACTAACTCGTTGAGGTTGTGCGGTGGCATGTTGGTAGCCATACCTACTGCTATTCCGGAAGCGCCATTAGCTAATAAATTGGGTATTTTTGCCGGTAGTACCGTTGGCTCACGAGCAGAATCATCGTAGTTGGCCTGAAAATCAACAGTGCTTTTCTTGATTTCTGACAGCATCTCTTCAGAAATTCTTCGAAGCCTTGCCTCCGTATAACGCATGGCTGCCGGGGAATCTCCATCAATACTTCCAAAATTACCCTGGCCATCTACCAAAGGGTATCTGAGCGACCATTCCTGGGCCATCCGCACCATGGTGTCATATACTGCAGTATCACCATGGGGGTGATACTTTCCAAGGACATCCCCTACTATCCGTGCACATTTCTTGTACGGTCGATTGTAGTTGACACCCAACTCGTCCATGCCAAATAAAATTCGCCGATGTACCGGTTTCAATCCATCTCTAACATCTGGTAATGCTCTTGAAATGATAACCGACATTGAATAGTCGATATAGGCCCCCCGCATTTCATCCTCAATATTTATTGGGATGATATTCTCGTTTTTGCCTTCTGCCATAAAAATCTGGGTATTGGATAGTTAGCTGTAAAAAATTCGCTCGCAAGTTAATTAAAAATTGTGATTCTGTAAGCCTATAAAAGCAGTTCTTGGAAGGTATTTCCAGGTAATTTTCAGGGACTTTTCATTCTCCCGAATTAGGCCCTGTAAGCTTTCTAAAATTGCCAATGCAACATTTGTACTACTATTTGGCTAATTTGTTCTATCCTTTTATAAAGAGAAGCATGATATTACTCACCAAAAATCATTTACTATGGAAATTATTCCCCTCAAACCCCGCACTCTTTTTGTTGTATTACTTACTACAATTTCCCAGTTGGCAACCGCACAAATTTTCAACGGAGACCTTACACTTTCATCACAATCTGACGTGGATAATTTTAAGTACTCGGAAGTAACCGGAAACCTGGTTATTGGCCAAAAAATATCCACCAACAGTAGTCTAACCGACATCATGGATTTAAACCCATTGGCCTCGTTGATTAGGGTTGGTGGAGTACTCTCAATACAAAAAACCCTGTTAAGCAACCTGAAAGGATTGGACCAACTTACCTCGGTTGCTACCCTTACTATTGTGGCTAACGAGCAGTTGGAGCATATTCAGAACTTAGCATCATTGTCCTGGATTGCTGAAGATCTTATCATTGCAGTAAATCGCTCCCTCACTACTTTCAAAGGTTTGGAAAACGTGTCCGGTATAGGAGGCCTGATGGATATTGAGGCCAACGCCACACTCACTTCCCTGGATGGGTTGAATAACCTGCAAACCATAGGCAGTTGGGTGGTTATTGATGAAAACTACCAGTTAATAAGTTTTCAGGGACTAGAAAGCTTAAAATCGGTCGGCGGTTTTTTTAGAATTGGCGGAGATCATTACCAGCTACAAAATATCCAGGCTTTGGCCAATTTAACCACTGTAGGGGGTCTTCTATCCATAGTAGGTAATGCCAAATTAACCAGCCTCAGCGGTCTTGACAACCTGAAATCCGTAGAAAGTCTGACCATTAATGACAATCCATTGCTGGAAAATTTGCAGGGACTTGGGAGTCTGCTTTCGACAAGAGACATAACAATATGGAATAATGATCAGTTGCTTAATCTTCAGGGCCTGAACAAAATCACCTCAGTTAGAAGCCTTCAGATACTCTTCAATCCTACACTGCAAAATCTTACCGGATTAGATAATATAACCACCGCCATTGATATCATTATTGAAGGCAATAATAGTCTGGTTTCACTTAAGGGAATGAACATTGTGGCCGTTAAGAGACTGTTTAATATTACTGAGAACCAAAGTTTAGAAAGCCTGGAGGGACTGGAGAAATTGAAGGCTGTCGAAGGTAGTTCGCTGGTAATTGGACAAAATCCCCAACTGAAAACTTTAGAGGCTTTGAACAGCCTTGAGTTTGCTTTTAGTCTTATATTATTTGAAAATGGTCAATTAACCACCCTAAAGGGCCTGGAAAATCTCAACGGAGTGAATAACCTTTCCATCTTCAATAACGCTTCGCTAAACAGCTGCTGTGCAATAACTGATGTGCTTTTAAATAGACCTTCCAACGCCATAGAGATACGTTCCAATGGTGAAAACTGCAGCAGCTTGAGTATCATCCTACAAAACTGCTCCGAACTGACCTCAGGATTTACTTTGGTTGATGCATCCACCAATCAGGATATCAGGCAATTGAATACAGCAAACGTCCCTGAAATAATCAATCTGCAGGAAACCGGCAATCAACTTAATATTAGAGCAGATTTTGGTTCAATTGTGGGGAGCGTAGTATTTATTATGGATGACCAGATGGTCAGGAGAGAAAATGTTTTTCCTTTTGCGCTATTTGGCAATAATCCACCTTTAATTTATCTTCCTGGAAGTTTGCCATTAGGCAGACATACACTTACTGCCGTTCCATTTTCAGCTCCTGATGGCCGGGGATCACCAGGAACTGCCATGACCATTGAACTATTGGTGATCGATGCACCGCAGGCAATTACCGGTTTTACCTTGATTTCCAGTGCCGACGGCTCAGATCTTATGGAATTACTTGACGGGTCTGAAATACCCGCACAGATGGTCAATAATGGGGTAAACATAAGAGCTAATACTTATGGGTCTATCGGTAGTGTGGTGTTTGATCTTAATGATGTTGACGGAGTAAGGGTTGAAAACGTAGCCCCATATGCACTGGGAGGCGATTTACCTGTGGGAAACTATTTCAATACCCCGTCAATCCAGAATCCTGGAAAATACTACCTGACCGCCACTCCATATACTTTGAGAAATGGCAGAGGATCCGCCGGCACACCTTTAAGTGTTTCCTTTGAAGTGATTGACGATCAACCAACTGCCTCCGGTCCGAATATTCAGACATACTATCCCAAAGGGTCAGATGTTGGTCTTGCTGACTTGAGAATTTATCCAAATCCTACCCGAAGATTGCTAACGGTCGAGAGAAATGGATTTCCGGATGCCCTGGTGCAATTATCTCTTTCAGACCAGTTGGGGAAAATCGTCTGGAAAGGTAATCTTATTGAAGGGCATAGTGGTCAATTTGACCTTGGAGACTTACTGCCCAACATGTACTTTCTTAAAATTAAAAGTGATCAATACATTGGGGTGAAGAAGATCCTGGTGGAATAACCTAGGGCAGGCAGGCTCACACTCAATATGGGTTCAGCTTCTTTTTATTGCGCCCCTTGTATTTCTTTAATGTGGGGTTCAATTCACCGTATCCCCTATACTGCTCTATTGGAAGGGGCTGTCCGCGGTATTCATTGCCATAATGTATATGTTTTATCTGGGTGTGGCAAGCCTTGAGGGGACACCTGGGAAGATCAGGATATCTTATACTTACCCCAAGTTTAAGAGTAACACCGTTCATTTTATAGTCAGCAGGTTCGGTGCCTGATTTTACCAGGCTTCTCAATTCATAAGAAGGTTTCAGTATAACCCTAAAATATTCGGATAATACTTTCTCAATTGAAACTCCCAGGTTGATGAACAGTCCATTACTCACGGAATCCGTGTTAAAGCCCTTACCTAGCTTAAGTCGACCCACTTGTACTTCAGGCACCAACATGTAGTCCTGGTATTGATATACTTCTGCGCCCAGGTTTCCGTAGTATTTCGTAAACATGGTACTTTTTTTATTTATGATCCCTTGTGCGATACCGATATCATCCTCTTTAATAGAATGAAACTCTATTTCAGCTCCCCCACCAATTCGAAACCGGTTGAAATGAAAATTCAGAGTACCGCCTATTGGAAAGCCACTGCCATTGAAGTCGCTGGCGGTTTCTGTACTGCTTACTTTCTCCCGGTAGAATGTTTTACTGTAGCCAAGTGTTGGGGTGAAAGTGAATTTATTCAAGAATCTTCGAATGCCATAATTCGGATTAAAGTGCCGGTTTCGAAAGGGGTTTCGATTGCCCACTGCCTTCTTGGTACTGGATTCCGCTGGTTCAGGCTTAATCTCCCGGGTATCAATAACCGCATCCTCTTCAAATTTATTTTGTTTAGGGATGGTATCATTTTGACCTTTCAGGGAAAACAACGGAAAGCAAAACAACAAGCTTAGAAAAAAACTATACCTGATGAAGATTTCGTTCATGCTTTATTATTCTATAACCAACAAATCAACAGCTTTTGTATCATTTGACCACAAAGGTTTTAATAAAATTTCTAAATGATTCGATCTCAGATAGTTGTAGTTGATCTCCTATGCTAATAATTTTTTGACGTTCCAGATTTGATATATAGCGTTTGCTGGTCAACTCCTCTCCTTCCGGCAGGAAGAATGTCTCAAGAAACCTAATTAGTATGTATGAGGATTTCATGATGGCCAAATAAATTTCAGGTTCCGGGTCTATAGAATTGGAGTCCTCCTTAGCAGTAATTTCCGGAATTACCAGTTTAAGTATTTTATTTATGCCTATAAAAAACCGGTTTTCCCAATGTTGAAATCTGGACTGCAGACGGATAACCATCTTAACCACCGGGTCCTGTTGTAGAAAATATCCACCCTTAGAGAATCTCCTGGCTTTCTTGTTTAAGGATAATTCCTCAAATAAACTGGTAGCGCCATCAATCCCGGCCAACGCTATAGAAGGGGCCATTAACATTCCGGATAAAAAATCATGGAGACTTATTTCTTTAAATTCACATTCTTCTTCCTGGAATGTTCTGTGTAATCTTTTCACCACATCCCGCACATCAGGAATTTCTAATAATTGGCCAACTTCATTTTCCGTAAACATAACACCCCAAGTATCAACGGTGGAAATTTACAGATCTTTAAAGTATCAAGGTCGCTAATTTACCCCTGTTTGGTACTCCTGTAACCCGGTGACAATTTTTGACAAACCTTTACGCCCTTGTGACATAAGCAATTGAGTAGTGATCTAGCTTTACTTTACCAAATCAAATCATCTAAAACAACCACCGATGTTTGATCTTGACAAATGGGAAGAAATCTTTAATACCCTTCAAAAAAACAAGCTTCG
>QIEB01000013.1 GCA_003229495.1 Flammeovirgaceae bacterium | reverse complement strand
TACTATAATATAGTCTAAATTTAAAATAAGATCTAACCGCGGGCCAATCTTCTGTAAGCAAATAGGCTAGCCATTGTATGGAATGCTTCGGGAAACGACATAAAATTTGTGCCCTGACGGCGATTAAACAAGCTGATTTTGTAGATTATCTTCCATTGTTTAAGGATATCTTTAAAAGCCTGAAACAAACGATAATCCGGGTCATATATATGTGCTGGTTCTGCTCCCACACCATTTATTTCCAGTATCTTAAAATCTTTCCCCTGTCGAAGGCTTTCGATATCGTTACATTTTATATCAAATCTCCCATAGTAAATCCCCTCCAATTGGTGGCTGATTCGGTCAAAAGTGGTCACCAGATTTTCATCGATAAGATGGTTCCCGTTATAGAATGTTGCCCCACGGCAGTGGCTACCCACAGGCACTAACTCAATAATCTCATCTTTTTCAGGTACATAATCCATGATATCTTTAAGGCTGACTTTCAAAGTATCTAATTGCAATTTTGCGCGGTCAAATCTTTTTATCAGCTTCAACACTGTTGATTGGCCATCTCCTTTTACTGTCAAATATCTTTTAATGGTAACTGATGAAATTGATCCCCTGGGTTCATTCGGGAAGCGATAGTAAAGAACACTTATTTCCATGGGATAGTCTATAAATTCCTGTAAAAGGAAATCCACATTTTGCTGACCTAAATAGTTTTTCAACTCTGATATGTCAATAATTTTTTTCACCAGAAATCCTCTTGAACCTATATTGGGTTTCGCTATTAGGGGAAAATCAATACTAGCCGAGTTTAGCCCATTGACCACGGTGTCCATTGCTTCCCCATGGGACACGTAGACGGTTTTAGGGAGGTATTGCATGGGAATCTTCTTTAGTATTTTAATCTTCGACTCGCCAATAAGTCCCCCTGTCTCGATACCTGGGTTGGCAGCGCTAAAGAAAAATAATGAACGGGCCTTGATTGATAAATACAGCCAATAAATAAATACCGGAGCATAAATTATCATAAATGGCCAGTATTCCCACTTCGACAGCTTAATAAGAAAATTGCTGGACCTAATATGATTCCATAATTTCATCCTTGGAAAAGTCAATAAAGTGTTGAGTTGTAGTGTTTTTGATCAAGTCATGATGATGAAGTATTGCCGATGACCTACTTTTTTCTATCCCGGTAATACTCAGCGTCTGCACTTTATTGTCACGGTTCATTACAAATCCATTGGTAGGGTCTGGCTCTCCCCCGTACCGATGAAATTGAAGCAGGTCGTTACTATCCGGGTCCTGAGTTTCCTGCCACCATTTTTCAAACCACTCCGCTCTTTTTGTTCTGGCAGATTGGTCATATAAAGTACTTGAACTCCAGATGTGAGGTGTGTTTAATGATACATTCCTGGTGTGTTTAAGCACTCCATCCCATCGGAGTTCCACCAATAAGTCCTGTTCATACATTACCATGGTAAATGGCTCGATTCCTTCAAAATCATGTCGTTCTATAAAATGCGAGATATTTGGTGTTTTGAAGTAATCAAGTAGTATCAGGCCGCGACTCCGTTTGTATGGTGGATTATGGTGGTGCTTTTCGAAAGCACCATTTAAAATACAAACCACGCGATTGGATGATGATATGGCAATCCAGCTGCCACCAGAAATGGGATCCACCGGAAATAAAACCCGCTCAGGGCCCACCGACCGGCTTTCTAATAATGATGTAGTTCGACCCTGGTTTTCATCCCGGTTAGAAGTGAGTATAAATTGATTAGTTCCACGTGGTACATAAGTTACTGTGCACATGAGTTTCGCTTAAACCTCATAGTACTGGGCGCCACTCCAAAGCCTTCGGGAAGTGTCATCCTAGGGGCAATAACAGACAGTCCGATTTTGATTATAGCAAGATGATGGATTACATGTTCCAGGTTGTAAACCAGTTCTCTTTCCAATGAGGTTTCTACAATGTTGGTCACCTCCTGGTCCATATCATAACAAATTTCCAAATGAAGCGGTTGATCAACGTCGATCGCCCGAACCGACTTTATAATACTGGTAAGCACGTTACTAGCTTCTGCAGGGCTTTCTTGTATTAACTTGTCCCTTTTTCTCTGATCATAATTGACTGCTCCCTCAACACTTTGCCGTATTAAGCATTGATAGAACTCCAAAACATGCCTGGTATGTTCACCGATACTGGCAAATGACAATATTTCAAGAGGCTCTTGGTAAAGTGATTGGTCTAATTTCCTCAGGTAGTACTGGACATTGGAAAGTTTACTCAGAGTGGCGTCTATTAAGTTCATGGAAAGGCAAAAAGTTAGTTATCCGTTGAAAGTAATCCCTGGTATTTCTCAATAATATCCAATATAGGCAAATATCAAAACATTCAGGTTAATAAATTATGTGAACATATGTGTGAATGTTTTAGTTTCAATCTTGGTATCCAGACGCCAAGCACATGTTCAATTAGAATGTTACACCGGCATATTTGATACCAGTTAGTCGATGCATATCATAGTCAAATGTGCTCAGATCCTCAGGATTAAGCTGACTAATGTCGTTGTGTCCCATCGAACGTACTGCCACTTCTAACAATTCTTTACAAGCGCTAAAAAAATTATATAGTTGCTCTGCAGACCTGTCAATGATCAGACGGGCCCTAAGGTTTTCCTTCTGGGTGGCTATTCCCACTGGACAATTGTTGGTATGACATGCGCGCATCCCCAGGCAACCGATTGCCTGTAGTGCTGAGTTGGATACAGCAATGGCGTCAGCTCCCAGTGCCAGGGCTTTTATAAAATCGCTGGGAACTCTCAGACCTCCGGTAATGATCAAACTCACATTTTCAGCGCCTTGTTTGTCAAGATGTCTCCTTGCTCTGGACAGTGCAGGGATTGTGGGTACACAAATATGATTTCTTAAAATTATCGGTGCTGCTCCAGTGCCACCTCCACGACCATCAAGAATTATGTAATCCGCACCGGCTTGCAGGGCAAAATCAATATCTTCTTCAATATGACTGGCGGCCAGCTTAAATCCTATGGGGATACCACCGGTAATTGATCGTACCTGGTCCCCAAATTCTTTGAAATCCGCCGCGGTATGAAGGTCTTCACTAAAAGTAGCCGGGCTAATAGCAGTTTGTCCAACTTCAAGCCCCCGTACCCCTGCAATTTCTTTGGTAACTTTGTGACCAGGCAGATGCCCACCGGTACCTACTTTGGCTCCTTGTCCTCCTTTGAAGTGGAAAGCTTGAACTTTCTTTAGTTTTTCCCATTGAAATCCAAATCTGGCTGATGCCAATTCATAAAAATACCTTGAATTGTTTTCCTGTTCCTGAGGCAACATTCCACCCTCTCCTGAACATATTCCTGTGCCTGCCCTCTCGGCTCCTTTAGACAACGCTATCTTGGCCTCTTTACTGAGAGCCCCAAACGACATATCTGAAACAAAAATTGGTATTTTAAGGGAAATGGGTTTTCTGGCTTGCGGCCCAATGATGACTTCCGTAGAAACTGGATCATGATCCAGTAATGGCTTTCTGGCCATCTGAGCAGGCAAAAACTGTATGTTTTCCCATTTTGGCAAAGTGTTGCGGTCAACTCCCATGGCGCTGGTGGCTCCGTGATGGCCATATTGGGTCAGCCCATGTTGGGCCAGGTGTTTGATATATAAAGTATACGGCTCTGTACTTTCCGGATGTGTGTCCAAATAGTTTCCAAGGTACTCGTCCGGTTTAAAACGTGAGGGAATTATTTTTTCAAATTCAAACACCTCATTTTCATCGATATATACATCTCCCTGATAAATTACTACCTGGAATTTACGAAGGATCTCGTTTGGAGAGTACTCACTAACACCAGTGTCAATGCGATAATCCCAATTGTGCAATCCACATATTAAGTTTTCCCCGTCAACATAGCCATCGCTGAGTAAGGCGCCACGGTGAAGGCACCTTCCGTATAGTACACTGACTTGTTGGTTATTCCTGATAACTACCAGATCAGTATTCAACACCAGAGCATGTTGGGGTACTTTTTGTGGTAGGTCTTCGAAATTGGCTACTATTACGGGATTTGTAAGATCATCTAGGGAATTAGAAGTCTGCATCAGCTGAGATTATGTTTTTATTCAAGATAGCTTTATTTGAATAAAAATAAAATCACCCCATTTCCACTGCCTTAAAGCCTGTAGGAATAACATTTGGTTTACTAACTTTGAATAATGAGTTTTCTGCAACCTCTGCTATTATACGGATTGTTGGCGTTGAGCATTCCTGTGATCATTCACCTGTTTAGCTTTCGTAGAACCAAGCGGGTTTATTTTTCCAACAGTAAGTTCCTCCAACAGGTAAAAGATTCTAAAAGTGCCAGGCAAAAATTAAAGCACTTGCTTATAATGGCCTCCAGGTTACTTTTTCTGTTTTTCCTAATAATAGCATTTGCACAGCCATTTATTCCTAGTGAGGAATTAGAAACCCAACAAGGCTTTGTATATATATACCTGGACAATTCACTGAGTATGGGCAATGAGGTGGTCAACAATTTAAGCGCTTTCGATCAGGCCATTCAAAGAGTGGAGCGTATAATACATTTGTACCCCAGAGAGACCAGGTACAAACTGCTAACCAATGACTTTTCTTCGCCTTTGAGAGTGTTTCGTACTAAGGATGAGATTCTGGACCTTCTAACAGAAGTTGAACAAACGGGGGTGCAAAGAAGCTTTGCGGATATCTGGGACCGTTTAAATTCACAATCATCTTCCGCCAAAGCAGATTGGTATTTTATTTCAGATTTTCAAAAGTCGACTTTTGCCGAGGTACAGACATTTTCAGGTGATTCAACTCAAAACTATTTTTTTGTACCCCTGATATTTAATAATACCGCCAATGTGTTTATTGATTCAGTTTATCTAAAAAACCCCTTTTTAGTGGCCAATGATCAAAACAGCATCGAGATTCGTATGCGAAATACTGGTGATCAAGCGGTAAAGGATTTGGTTATTAGTTTGACAATCAATGACAAACAAATTGCCAATGCTGGCATCGATCTTCCAGCGTCAGGTTCGGACATTACCAACATCAACTTAAATTTTCCATTAGAAGGGAATAACCCCGCGAAACTGAGCTTCGAAGAGTTTCCTGTAGCATTTGATAATGACTTTTACTTTAATTTAAACCTTTCACAACGGGTTTCTGTGTTGGAAATTAAAAGCGATCCAAAACAAACTTCGGTGGCCAAGGTCTATGCGAATACAAAACTATTTAATTTCAAAAGTTACCATATCAACAATCTTGACTATACCAGTGTGGATCAGGCAGATCTTGTGGTAATAAACGCTGTAAATCAGTTACCACCGTCACTAATAGACCGCCTGGTAACTCTAACAAGGTCAGGGGGTCATTTGCTGGTTATTCCTGGTATCGACCCTGACCTTTCTGGAATCCAAAGCCTTGCCCCTTTTGCCAATTTGGAATTAAGTCAGGACACTTCATGGGTACCTTTGGAAGCGCCTGCTTTTCAGCACCCCTTTTTCAGGGATATTTTTGAGGATCAGGGAGTGCAGTCAATCTCCATGCCACGGGTAAAAAATACCATCAAGTGGAATTCCCGGAGAGGCGATAATTTTCTGCTAGGAAAAAACGGAGTACCTTATTTATCATCGGATTACCGGGGTCAGATATACCTTTTTGCCACTCCTTTAGCACCTGAATTTACCTCACTCCCACAGCATGCGGTTTTTGTTCCGGTTATGTACAAAATTGCCGCGCTTAGTAAAGCATTTGACCGGAAAATGTACTTTACCACAGATGAGCAGGTAATCAAGTTGACATTTGACTCCTTGGATGGGAACGAGCTATTTACCATGTTCAACGGAGACGAGGAGATTATCCCTGATCAGAGGACTTTGGGGCGCGAACTCTATTTGGAAGTGCCTTCAGATGTAATCAGACCGGGGTTTTATTATCTTAGATCCCCAAGTGGACTCTTAGAGGTCATCCCTTACAATAATAATCGGCGGGAATCAATACTTGATCAGTACTCAGAAAAAGAGCTGACCGGAATGCTTAGCAGCGCCTATGTTTCGATATTGAATGGGGCAAATTTTGATCACTACACTGAAAGGATCTTACAGGCCCGGTCCGGCCTTCCTCTATGGAAATATGCGGTACTGTTGGCTCTAATATTTTTGTTGATAGAAGTATTGTTGATAAGATTTCTGAAATAAAGCGTCAAATTTACTATTTTGAGCACCGATAATGGAGATCCTGATCAAATCCGTTGAAATAATAGATAGGCCTTCCGACTTGCACCATAAACGGAGAAATATCTTGATCAAGAATGGTGTTATCACAGAAATTACTAATCGCAGTATTTCCGCCCCAAAAGTTATTGATGCTCGCAACTTGAAAATGTCTATCGGTTGGTGCGATATGCGATCGCATTTTTGTGATCCCGGACATGAGGCCAAAGAGGACCTCCGGAGCGGGCGGTTAGCAGCAGCACATGGAGGATTTACTGATGTGGTAGTTCTACCCAATACCACCCCGGTAGTGGCTTCCAAAAACGAAGTAAGTTATTTGCACTCGGGGAATCAAAATAGTTTAACCCAGATACATGTGATAGGAGCGATCACTAGAGATACTAAAGGAACGGAACTGACTGAAATGATTGATCTTCATCATGCAGGAGCAGTTGCCTTTAGTGATGGGATAGAACCATTGTGGCATACCGATGTATTTGGAAAGGCCCTACAATATCTACAAAAATTTGATGGTCTATTAATTAATCGAGCAGAGGACAAGATGTTGTCTGCGTTCGGACACATGAACGAAGGTCTGCAGAGTACTATGCTGGGAATCCCTGGTATTCCTAAATTGTCAGAAGAGCTGATGGTGGCCCGCGACTTGTCTTTGCTGGAATATTACGGTGGCAGACTGCATTTTGCAAATGTATCTTCAGGAGTATCGTTGGCCATGATCAAAGCAGCTAAAAAGAAGGGGTTGAAAGTCACTTGCGATGTGGCCGCACATCAGCTGTTGCTGGATGATAGTAACCTGGCAAACTTCGATACCAATTATAAAGTCAACCCCCCATTACGGGGACCAAAAACCATAAAAGCATTAGTCAATGGTTTAAAGGATGGCACCATAGATGTTTTGGTTTCAGATCACCGGCCTCAAGATGAGGAAGGGAAAAAATTAGAATTTGACCTCGCGGCTTTCGGAATGATTGGCATACAGGAACTGGGGGCTATGCTTCAGGAGATCAGCAAACAGGTAGACCTGGATCTTCTAATAGAGAAAATTACCTACCAGCCCAGAAAACTGTTGGGCCTTGAGATACCTACTATCCGCAAAGGCCATAAAGCTGTGCTTACCTTGTTTGACCTCACTAAAAAGTGGATTTTAGATGAAAACAGCAACCACTCTAAGTCCCGTAATTCTCCTAATTTCGGCAAGGAGCTTACCGGAAAGGCGGTAGCAGTTTTCAACAATGGCAAGGTGTTGTTAGACGGCGATTTAATGCTAAACTGAATGGCCAAGACTGGTTTTATGGGACATCCTTTGATCAGGATACCTTTGCGTTACGCCCTTATTGGCATATTTCTATATGGCACCTTATTTCTATTGCTATATTTTATGGGTAAAAATCCACTGGTAGTGGGCAGGCCCTGGGACTTCGGTTTCTTACTGATCCCTTTGATGGTCATTTTTGCAATGAAGGATTTTAAAACAAACTACAATGAAGGTGAGCTGCGTTTCTGGCAAGGTATGTCAAGTGGATTTGTAACCTATTCTGTTTTGGCTTTGGGGGTTGCGCTGTTCATCTTTATCTTTATGACGGTGGCGGATCCAGACATTCTTGAAGGCTATATTCAAGATCGTGTTCAACTGTTGGAGTCTATTAAAGTACAGTTCATCGAACAATTTGGGACAGAGATGTATGATGATCAAATAACCAAGATGAACCATACAACTGCATTCATAGTGGCCATTGATGATTTTTGGAAAAAACTGGTGATTGGCCTATTTTTAACTATATTAATAGCCGCAGTACTGCGTAAATAGTAACCAACGACTAACATTTTTGAGTTGTGGACAAAAAAACTATTAATCTGACAAAATCAGCGGCAAGATCAGGTTTGATCTTGGGTTTAATTGGAGTTATTGTCACCCTGCTAATCTACTTCGTAGATGCGAAATTGCTGGCAAACATTTGGGTAGGGATTTCGATCCTAGTGTTTTCATTGTTATTGGTTATTTATTTCGGAATTGGGTATCGCAGGGAGTCAGGGGGCTTTCTCTCTTTCAATCTGGCATTCATCTATTCTCTAGTACTTTTACTAGTGGCGGGCCTGGTAGGTCAAATCTTTAATTTCCTTCTCTTCAATGTAATCGACTCTGAATTACTTGAATTAGTAACAAATGCTGCTATCGAAAATACAGAGGCCATGATGGAACGTTTTAACATCCCTGTTGAAGAAATTGATAAGGCCTTGGAAAACACAGAATCACAAATGGCTAACCAATACACATTGGGCGGTATTATGAAGGGCTATCTATGGA
>QIEB01000430.1 GCA_003229495.1 Flammeovirgaceae bacterium | reverse complement strand
CTGATCACTAACGACTTCGAAGACACCGTTTTCCAGCAATTTCCAGTCATAGCCAAGGTCAAAGAGATTTTATTAGAACAAGGGGCGCTATATGCCAGTTTAAGTGGCTCCGGATCGTCGGTGTTTGGAATTTTTAAAGATAAATGGTCCGGAAGGAGCAGGTTTGATGATGACTATTTGGTTTGGGAGCAGACTTTTAGCTAATTATGAGTTATTAATTTTTAGTTTTGAGTTGGCAATATAGAATGAGCCCGATCCAACCAAACGAGCAACAAGAAACCAGCAACTAGAACCAACTTACCACTAAAAACTTATAACTAATAACTAAGAGACGCAGTCTCTTAGCCCTACCCAGGTAAACCGTTTTATGACAAATTCCGGGTTTGTAAACGATGCATTTCCTGCGGGGTTACCTCCTGTAACATGAAAATCTGAAAAGCCAGCATGTTGGTTTAAATATACTCCACCAGTAAGATTGAAAGATACCGGTGTATACGCCAATGACATTTGATCAGCAATTTTTTCCTTTATCTCCTCATCGATAGTATAGGCTCCACATGAAATAGCCCCGTTGGTTTCGGCCTGTTCCTTGGCCAAGGCAATTGATTGCTCAACATTTTTTGTTTTTATAAGCAGTATAATGGGTCCAAACAACTCTTTGCTGTAAATCTCTTTTTGGTCTGCACCTATCTGTAACACCATTGGAGTAGCTATTCTGGCATTTTTGAACATGGGGTTTTCAATCGACCGGGATGCCAGCCAGATTTTACCATTTAATTTTTGAGCGTCCTCGATCCTATTACAGGTATTTTTATTTTGAATAGCTCCTAGTACAAAGGGGCCAGCTTTGGGATTGTCAACAATACCATTAATGGCCTCTGATAATTTTTCCGCAAATTGATTCGGAGAGATGCTTTTGTCACCCATTTTAATGCCGGATTCAGGGATATAAATATTCTGTGGTGCGGTGCACATCTGACCTGAGTATAGGACCACTGAGAAAGCCAAATTTTGCGCCACTTTATCAATATCCGTTACAGAATCCAATATCACTGAGTTGACTCCGGTTTTTTCCGTGAAAACAGTCTTTCCAGACAAACCCTCCAGGAAGTTGCCAAATTCACTATTACCGGTAAAGTCAATTAATTTCACCTCCTGGTGTTCAGCCAAAGCCACGGTACAGGTTTTTTCAAAGGTGTCTACAGCCAGTTGACAAATATTTGGGTCCAGCCCTGTTTCCTGAAGCACCTTTTGGATTTCACTCACAAATATGGCAATGGGTAGGATTGCCCCCGGATGTGGTTTTACCAGAACCGGGTTGCCTGTTACCAGGCTGGCGTAGATACCAGGCACACTATTCCAGGTGGGGAAAGTGGAGCACCCAATTACCAGACTTATTCCTTTTGGAATTACCCTCCATTCTTTTTCCAAGTGAATCTGGTATTTTCCCATAGGCTTTTTCCAATTGACTTTTTGTGGGAACCTCTGCTGTTCTTCCAATCCGCTGCCAATCGCTTCAAGAGCCCGATCAGCCGCATGTGGTCCAGACGCCTGAAAAGACATCATATATCCCTGACCAGTGGTATGCATGGTGGCATAGGCCACTTCGAAAAACCTGGATTTAATTCGTTCCAGGCTTTCCACCAGTATGCCCGCTCGTTCCTCAGGAGTGATCTTACGCCATTGATGAAAAGTCTCCAGGGCCCTTGAAATCAATACATCATTGCTGAATTGTGGATATTGAATATTCAAGGGTTCTTGCATATAGGGCGACTCCTCCTGCCCTACCCAAGTCGACGGATGTTCCTGAAGTAATTCGGTGAACTTTTTACCTACCAAGTTCCGGAACTTTGTCCTGCCATCGGCGTCGGCCGTTTCCCCATAGATTTTTGGGCTTGGGTATTCGGGATATTGGGCATAAAATGTGCGTTGGTGAATCGCTTCTACCGCCCTGTTTAAGGTATCTTTATGCTGCTGGTAATAAGACATGGATTGAGGTGTATGTTGTTTGTTGTGAAGATACTTATTAAAAAAGTTTTGAGTTTTGAATTGTGCGTTTTTAGTTGTTTTATGGCGGTTGAATTAAAACTTTGCCAAGAATCAACGGATATCATTTATGCTACAAAAATTCGACGCTCGAAACAGCAATATTCTTATTTATGTTAATGGTGAATTACTACCCAGGGACATGGCCAAGGTTTCCGTTTTCGACAGCGTAGTACAGGGAGGAGATGCCGTATGGGAAGGAATACGGGTATATAACGGTCGTTTGCCCTTGAGGAGCATCTGGAACGGCTGCAGCATTCTGCAAAAGCCTTGGATTTCGATAAAGTTCCCAGTAGTCAAACTGTGAGACTGGCATTGTTTAAAACACTGAATGCCAACCAAATGCGTGACAATACACACGTACGAATGACACTGACCAGAGGTGAAAAGATAACTTCTGGAATGAACCCAAAATTAAACCAACAAGGATGTACTCTGATCATACTGGCTGAATGGAAGTCACCAGTTTACGGATCCCACAAACTAAAACTGGTTACCAGTAGTATACGACGTAATTCACCTCAAAATCTGGACTCAAAAATACATCATAACAACCTGATTAATAATATTTTGGCAAAAATTGAAGCAAACCTATGTGACGCAGATGATGCATTAATGCTTGACATGCATGGCTACGTGTCAGAAACCAACGCCACCAACTTGTTTATGATTAAAAAAGGCACCATACATACCCCAAGTGCCGATAGCTGTTTACCAGGGATTACCCGAAGAAAAGTAATTGAAATGGCCGAAAAGTTGGGTAGAACCGTAAAAGAAAGAAATATATCTGTATCCGAATGTTACACTGCTGATGAGGTATTTACCACTGGTACTATGGGTGAGTTGGCAGAAGTTGCAGAAATTGATGGACGAACCATTCAAAATCAATGGAATAGTAGTATTCTGGAGGAATTACAGTATAAATTTACCGACCTGGTGTCCAGTGAGGGTGTAAAGTTACCTTTTTAATGAGCTAACAATAAATTCATGAATATACCGTTCTCAAATTGAAAATAATAGGATTATTCATTGGCAAATTGTAAAATAATTGCAATAAACCTTATTTATTCTTATCTTCGCATATTAAACGAGAAGGTAGGTTGATTTGAAAAAAGTGAAGCAGTGTTGGAGTGCGATAATTGACCTCAATTTTAAACAAATTATTCGAATAAAACTCATTTTTAAGGCTCACCATAGCAATTTTTTTAATTTAAAGACCATTTTAAGTCTTTTGCCAGGTGTTCACACTTCCCAACTAAAAGCTTTTGAAACTTTATGGCCCCCACAGGGGTTTTTAAATAGTGATATGAGTAGTAATGAAATAATGGAGGGATAACATAAAACATGCGACAATTAAAAATCACACAGTCAATTACCAACAGAGACAGTCAAACTCTGGAAAAATACTTCAACGAGATCAGTAAAGTAGAATTATTGACCGCGGAAGAAGAAGTGCAATTGGCACAACGTATAAAACAAGGAGATCATTTGGCGTTGGAAAAACTCACCAAGGCAAACCTAAGGTTTGTAGTGAGCGTAGCTAAACAATATCAACACACTAAGATTCCCCTGAACGATTTGATCAATGAGGGTAATCTTGGTTTGATTAAGGCAGCTCAAAAATTTGATGAGACCAGAGGATTTAAATTTATTTCCTACGCGGTATGGTGGATCAGACAGGCCATTATGCAAGCGCTGGCTGAGCAGTCACGAATGATCCGGCTTCCAGCTAACAAAGTAGGTGCTATTTCACGTATACACCAGGTAGCTTCGCATTTCGAGCAACACCTGGAACGAGAACCAACCGATGAGGAACTGGCGGAATTACTGGATGTGAGTGTAGAGGAAGTCAAAACCACCTTGCGAGCATCGTCCAAACATCTGTCAGTGGATGCTCCGTTTGAGCAGGGAGAAACCAATAGCCTGTTGGACGTGCTGGAAAACAGTGATGCTCAAAAAACTGATGAAAAACTGGAATACAACGATTCCTTGAAGAAAGAAATCGATAGATTACTTTCTATCCTTACTCTGAGGGAATGTCAGGTTATTAAAATGTTCTTCGGTATCAGAGTAGAATCTAAACTGTCTTTGGGAGACATTGGAGCGCTACTGGGAATAAGCAGAGAAAGAGTAAGGCAAATAAAAGACAAGGCCATCAATAAGCTGAGTGCGCATCCAGCCATCAGATTGCTGGTACCTTATCTGGGATAGGTTTTAAATTGGAAACACTAAAGGCCAGCGCATGCCCTGGCCTTTTTTAATGTTGTAATAAGATAAAAATTCAGGCCCGGAAATCGAGGGCGTAATTTGCTGTTCTATATTTTAGTGCCCCCCAGCCCCAAACACTTTATTCAGCAACTCTGACGATCTGGCCATTGGGTCTTTTCTGATTTTTGCTTCTTCCTCTGCAATCAACAAAAATAACCCTTCAATGGCTTGCTCTGTGGCATATTGATCAAGATCTGGATTCACCTTTTTAACAAACGGAATTTTATTGTATGAATCCACCAGGTCATCGTAATATTTGGTTGCACTCACCTGTTCCAGCGCATCACTGATTATTGGGTGGAAACTTTCGCTCAATGATTGGTGACTGGACTGCTTAAGATATTGAGTAGCGCTATGCTCTCCCCCTTTAAGTATTCCCCAAGCGTCTTCAACGCTCATATTTTTAATTGCATCAATAAAAATTGGTTTTGCCTCCTTTGCAGCTTTTTCTGCCGCCCTGTTAAGCGAAACAATAAATTTGTCTACTTCTGGACCTAATCCAATTTGACGCAAACGCGACTCTACCTTTTTGGCATCTGAAGGAAATGCAATTTTTATCAGGTTATTATTTAAATAACCATCCATCTCAGAAGCCTGGTCGGACCCTTTACTGATCCCCTGAATAAGCGCTTCTTTCAATCCTTCAATCACCTGATTAGTAGTCAATTCTCCGTTTCCAGAGAGCCTCTTACTGAGGTCATTTATCAGATTGTTGATCTGAGCACCGGAATTGAGGTGGAAGACAATGGTTACTGCCAGCATCTGCAAATAAAAAATAGGTTTAGACATTTTGTTAGCCATCATTGCTTCTAAATTATAGTTTGACAACATTAACCTATGCAAAATCGTGCCAAATTACAGCTTCTTTTGTTGGTGGACTGATCTATGTTAGTTTATGTGTACTTTTAACTCAAAATAAAACAATCCTATATGCAACCTGTTCGGGCTGAAACAATTACCATTGGAGATGAGATCCTGTACGGTCAAATTGTAGATACCAATTCACAGTGGATTAGTAAAGAACTGGATAAGATCGGAGTTAAAACTGTAAGGAAAACAACCGTTTCAGATTCTGAATCGGATATACTAGAAGCGCTTGCCGAGGCCTCTGCCAGAGCGGACATAATTCTGGTCACAGGGGGTTTAGGTCCCACCACCGATGACTTAACCAAACCGTGCCTGGCAAAATTCTTTCAATGTGACCTGGCCCTGAATGAACAGGCATTAAAAGACGTTCAGTCTATCTTCGACAAGATTGGGCGAGAGCTAACAGAGACCAATAGACAACAGGCATACCTTCCTACAAAGTGTAATGTAATCACCAACCGGGTTGGCACTGCTCCGGGTATGTGGTTTCAGGAAAATGGAAAAGTATACGTTTCCATGCCGGGCGTACCTCATGAGATGAAAACCTTAATGATTGAGCAGGTATTACCCAAGTTAAAAACTACTTTCCAGACGCCTGCTATATATCATAAAATTGTAAAGACTATAGGCATTGGAGAGTCCTGGTTAGCGGATAAAATAGAAACATGGGAACTACAGCTACCACCCCATATTAAGTTAGCTTATCTACCAGGGCTCGGCGAAGTAAAACTAAGACTTACTGCTATTGGAGATGACCTTGGTAAGCTGGAAAATGAAGTTCATCAACAAATCAAAAATTTGAAACCATTGGCAGGGGAATACATCTACGGTTATGACCGGGATACCCTACCAGCAGCGGTTGGCAACCTCTTACGGAGTCAAAAACTTACCATTGCATCCGCAGAAAGCTGTTCAGGTGGGTCTGTGGCCCAAGCAATTACCAGTGTGGACGGAAGCTCAGACTATTTTATGGGATCAATTGTAGCTTATCAAAACCATTTAAAAAAGTCATTGTTGGCAGTCAGCCCTGTTACACTGGATAACTTTGGTGCAGTAAGTGAACACACAGTGCTGGAAATGGCTGAAGGTATTCGAAAAATGCTAAAAGTAGACATAGGAGTAGCTACTAGTGGTATAGCCGGACCAGGTGGAGGTTCACTCGAAAAACCCGTGGGTACCGTGTGGATTGCTTATGTAGATGGGAAGAATAAAATATCCAAGAAACTTTCATTGTATAAGGACCGGGCTATAAACATCAAGCTTACCACTCAGGCAGTGTTGAATTTGGTGCGTCAAAGATTAGTGGAATTGGATGGAGAAAAGGTCTGAAAATGTTAAATTTACCATGGTTCACAAGACATTAACCTCAAACTAAATAGCATGGGTAGAGTAGAAATGGTAATGCCTAAAATGGGAGAAAGTATAATGGAAGGAACCATTTTAACATGGTTGAAAAAGGTAGGCGACCCCATTGAACAGGATGAATCGGTTTTAGAAGTAGCCACCGACAAGGTTGATACTGAGATTCCATCTGAACACGCAGGAATTCTCGCTGAAATTCTAGCCAATGAAGGAGATGTGGTGGAAGTGGGAAAGCCAATAGCAGTAATTGAAACTACCAACGGAAAATCTACTGAACCAAATGGTCATAGTACCCAGGTAGACAGGCCTTATCAACCTAAAGAGCAAGATATTCCACCGGTAGCAGAAGTCGTGCCGATAGTACTACCTACTGAGGGTCAAGATGATCGCTTCTATAGCCCCTTGGTTAAAAATATTGCAAAACAGGAGCACCTAGGTTCAGAAGAATTGGCGAATATACCCGGCACTGGGAAAAACCACCGGGTGACCAAAAAAGACATTTTAATCTACCTAAAAAAACGGGCAGGATTACCTATCAGAACTCCACTTTCGGATCTTCCTCCCGCCTCTTCCGGTACAATGTTGCCAATCAGTGGTGAAGATGAGATCATTGAAATGGACCGTATGCGAAAGATGATCGCTGAGCGGATGTTAGAGTCCAAACGTATCTCCGCACACGTTACTTCTTTTGTAGAAGCAGATGTGACAGGACTGGTATTCTGGCGCAACCGCAACAAATCTTCCTTCAAAGAACGAGAAGGTGATAATCTAACTTTCACTCCAATATTTATTGAAGCAGTGGTAAAGGCTATTGCAGATTACCCCATGATCAATATTAGCGTAGATGGAGACCGCATTATTCGTAAAAAGGACATTAACATAGGGATGGCGGTGGCACTTCCTTCCGGAAATCTGATAGTACCGGTAATAAGGAATGCGGACCAATTAAGTCTGGTAGGACTGACCAAGCAGGTGAACGACCTTGCTAAGAGAGCCCGGAACAATCAATTGAAGCCAGATGAGCTCTCCGGAGGGACTTTTACCATATCAAACGTTGGATCGTTTGGAAATGTGATGGGAACGCCCATAATCATGCAGCCTCAGGTCGGAATTTTGGCGTTGGGTGCAATTGTGAAAAAGCCCTCGGTAATTGAAACATCCTATGGAGACGCTATTGGAATCCGGCACAAAATGTTCTTGTCACACAGCTATGACCATCGGGTAGTAGACGGATCATTAGGAGGAATGTTTGTAAGACGAGTGGCTGACTATCTAGAGCGATTTGACAGCAACAGGACCATTTAAGGAACTGAAGGCAATATCCGTGATGACCATACAAGAAGCTCTGGAGTATTTGAATTTACCAATCAATTCCAGCGAACAGTTGGTGCAAAAACGCTATTTGGAATTAAAGAAGGACTACCAAAAGGCCATCAATAATGCTCCTTCAGATCATTTTAGTACATTATACCAGGAAAACCTTGATAAAATAAAAGAGGCATATATGCTTTTGATGGAAGACCAGGAAGCTATCGATGTATCTGATTCGAAAATACTATATGGGATCCAACAAGTACAACGGATAGTTGACACCTTAGTGGAAGATGAAGGCGATATTGATCCTGAAGCCCGCGTTAAAATAAAAAACTACATTGAACAGATAAGTAGTTTTCAGGATGACCTGCGTGAGGAAAAATCGCATCAGAAACCATCAAAAATTAGAAAACCCTCTGAAATGTGGGACATGAAGGTCAAATCGCCAGCAGATAACCAGGAAGTGCAAGGGGAATCCAAGCAAGAATCTGACTCCCCATTCCAGGAGGACCAGGCTAAAGAAACATTGATAACCGCAGGTGACAGCGGATCTGATTTAAGCCAAATCACTGATACCAAGTCTGATACACATAATGAGCCTGTATCCCACCGCGGATGGCGTTGGGAAATAAAAGCGTTTAAGCATAAAGTTTTATCCTGGCAGGACAAAGAAATTGATCCAGATCCGGAACCAGATCAATCCACTACACAAAAAAGCCCCGAAAGTGCTTTTATTGAGAAATGGGTAATTGAAACAATATTGAACTCTTCCTTTGCAACCACCTCAGTGGACAGAAAACAGTATTATAATCAGTTAATCATGAGGGTGATCCTGATAATCTTGTCTCTTTGCGTAATTGGAGCAATTTACATATTATTCCCACTGCTTTAATACGTAGAAAATAACAAATCTCAAAAAATAAAAATCAAATAAGCATCAAATCTCAATGCCCGAATCCAAATAGTCCTCAATTGCCCCATATACTACCTTCAATTCCTGATCGGAAATCACATATGGTGGGATTATGTACACAATATTACCCAAAGGTCTTAAAAGTACATTCTTGGATAGAAAATAGGGATAAAGTTCATGCCTGGCCTCGTTTATATATGAAGTGTCACCAGATGTTTTAAACTCTATCGTCAAAATGGCCCCAAGATAGCTTGCGGATTGAACTTTGGGATGAGATTCAATTTTTGTTTTAAAATTTTTAAAACCGGATGATATTCGCTGAATATTTCTATTACATTCATCGGTCATTAGCAACTCAAAACTTGCGTTAGCAGCTGCACATGCAATTGGATTTGCTGTGTAGGAATGTCCGTGGAAAAAAGTTTTTAGAATATCTTCATGATTATAGGCCTCTTGAATTTCATTAGAGCACGAAGTTGCACCCAGGGCCAACGCCCCACCGGTAAGGCCCTTTGAAAGACAGATAATATCTGCCTTGTTTACCAGATAATCGCTGGCGAATGTTTTGCCCGTTCTTCCGAACCCAGTCATGACCTCATCAGCAATACATAATACTTCGGAGGAATGTGCAATTGAAATCAGCTGATCCAGCCAGGAAGCAGAATATTGGCGCATTCCGGCGGCCCCCTGGATCACAGGTTCAAAAATAAAAGCGGCCACATCACCCCGATCAATCAGCGCTTCAAATTCCTTTACCCCATTTTCTTCCTGTCCCGGGAAAGGTACTCTCAAGAACTCTACTTCAAATAAAAACGGCCAGAAAGGAGCAGTAAAAGCTCCCCGTTCCCCTACTGACATGGCCCCAAAGGTATCACCATGGTACCCCCCCTCCAGGGCCAATATCTTGGTTTTTGATTTATCTTGGTTGTGCCAGTATTGCAGGGCCATTTTCAGGGCTACTTCCACCGACGTACTTCCGTTGTCTGAAAAAAAAACTTTTCCTTGATTCTCTGGAAGTATGGACAGTAGATTTTCCGCCAATTGAATGGCTGGCTCATGGGTAAACCCAGCGAACATCACATGCTCCAGCTTCTTTGCCTGATTGGCAATGGCCTGTGCTATGTGCGGATTACTATGACCATGCAGATTTACCCACCATGAGGCAATGGCATCGATTATTTCACGGCCATCCGAAGTGAACAACTTGGCTCCTATGGCTCTTTCGATTACCACATTATCTTCACTGCCAATCAATGGAGTGAAAGGATGCCATACCTGCTGCTTATCTCTGGTCAGGAGTCCAGGTTTTTCCTCAATATTTGAGCCCATTTTTTGATGTGTTCAGAGTCAATTAAACTATCCGGTGGTAAATGAAGTAAGTTGACGGATTTACTATATGACAGGATCACCGATTCGCTGTGACTATTTGGATGCCCGTTAAAAACAATGCCTCTTATCTCTATGTGGTGTCGCTGTAATATATCGACAGACAATAACGTGTGGTTAATTGAACCGAGGTACAAATCTGCCACCAAAACCACTTGATCCGCGAATTTCTTAATAAGGTCCAGCATAAATTCCTGTTCATTGAGTGGTACCATAACTCCACCGGCACCTTCTATCACCAAATCATTATTTGTGTTTGGAACAGCTATGCCGTCTATGGCAAGTACCAGGCCCTGGTTGTATGCTGCCTGATGGGGTGAAGCCGACTCATTCAACAAATAAGTTTCGTCATGGAAATTACTGGATTGATTTTGGACTAAGGAAGAAACCACCTCTATGTCCCTGGGAAGCCCACATTGTACCGGCTTCCAATAATCCGCTTGCAGGGCTTCCACCAGCACCGCGCTCACCACGGTCTTTCCCACACCTGTTCCGATTCCGGTAACAAAGTAGTTCATGGTTTATTTACAATTGTGGATATTAAATTCAATATCTCTTCCTTGGTGTTAAATGAATGGATACACACCCTCAACCTTTCTTTACCTTCAGGTACTGTAGGAGATAATATGGGGCGGACATCAAATCCCCGGTTACGTAAATAGTCACTAAAGGCAAGGGCATTGCTATT
>QIEB01000059.1 GCA_003229495.1 Flammeovirgaceae bacterium | reverse complement strand
ATTTTTAATGGCCTTCTTAATCACTGCTTGGGCTCGAAAAGAAGGCCTTAATGCGCAAACTTCCAATGCCTTGTTTTTGTTATTATTCGCCGGTGGACTTTGGATCACTGAAGCTATACCTCCTTTTGCAGTAAGCATTCTCATAATAGGATTTGCCATTTACTTCCTGGACAATCTACAACCTGCTATCATATCTCAAGAATGGGAAAAATACCTTAGTACGTGGTCCAGTCCTATCATTTGGATCTTAATTGGGGGTTTTTTCCTGGCAATAGGGGCTCAGATCACTCAATTCGATCGCAAATTTTCTCACTTGGTACTTTCACGCTTCGGTACCATTCTTTTAGGCTGTATGCTGGTAACTGGTATCCTTAGCATGTTCATGTCCAATACCGCCACTACCGCTATGATGGTGGCAATCCTGGGTCCCATTGTTAAAAACTTAGATCCAACGGATCCTCTAGTCAAAGGTTTGTTTTTAGGAGTTGCATCGGCTGCAACCGTAGGGGGCATGGGTACCATTATCGGCAGCCCTCCCAATGCAATTGCCATAGGTATCATTCACGCTCAGGGACAGGAGTTTGGGTTCCTGGACTGGATGTTGGTGGGTTGCCCTATAGCTTTACTCTTCATTTTTTTAATCTGGCTCCTGTTGAGATGGAGATACAAAACAAACTACCAACGAATTGAAATTAGTTCAGCAGATGATTTATCTGATTATCCCAACAGAAACACCTTTCGTAACCGGGTGATTGTGGTGACTACGTTTGCCATCACCATTGGTTTATGGCTAACTTCTACTTTACACAATATTCCGGTGGCAGTAGTATCATTTATTCCCATTCTGATCTTTACGGTAAGTGGAGTGGTTTTGGCTGAAGACCTAAAATTGTTGCCTTGGGACACATTGATTCTGGTAGCCGGGGGGTTGACCTTGGGATTGGTGATTAGCGATTCAGGGCTGGCCGACTATCTGGTAGCAAAAATCCCCATTTTTAAGAATGCTTATATCATGTTGCTGTTCCTGGCTTTGCTTACCACCCTATTATCCAACATTATGAGTAATACGGCGGCAGCCAGCATACTTATTCCGGTAGGGGTATCTTTCTTACCGGACCTGGCTTTAATTACAGCACACTGCTCTTTTCTTGCCCATTTCTACTCCCCCAAATGCTATTGCGTTTTCCACGGGGCATTTGAAGCAAACCGATTTTCGTTATATCGGAGCTGTGGTAGGACTGGGGGGACCAATTATTGTTGTGTTGATGGTGAAGTTATTTTTAGGTTAACATTTTATTTCCAAACGAATTTTCATTTATCACTCTGGGACACGAGCACCACAAGAGCCTTTTTCAGATTTACGATCGACTTTTTGTTCCATTGTCATTTTCACCTTCGAAACTGGTGCTATTTGCTCTGATTTCAGAATGACGAATTTGTCCGCCCAGATTCCCAACTTTTGCAAAAAGCGCAAATGTGGTCAATGAGATAAGCAATGTGGCTAGCGAAATCGTTTTTGAAAAAGATAGTTTCTTTACAATCGCAAAAAAACTAACAATAGATAATATACCCAATAAGCCCATTAACCAAATTGCCTTTTCAGCGAGTTCTTCATGGTCTTCAATAAGGTTTTCAGAAACCCCAGCAAGGTGTTCAACTGTTTCTTCAGCCTCTTCTCCTGTCAGAAAAACAGGAATGGTCATTATTGCCATAAAAACAAATGTGACAAAAGCTACTTTTTTTATTGAGTCGTTTTTTGAATATTGGCCATATGCCAAAATTCCACTTCCAACTATTGTTCCTATAATTGGAAAATGTGTTAATACTAAATGAATATGTGTCTGATCCATGATGCATTTTAGCGAATACTACAAATTTTCTTGTTAATAGTAGCCGACTGATATCATGTTGAAAAATGATTAATATCTGTAGCCTTCCCCCGGTTTCGGGCCACTGCGGTAGTCATTCCCTCCTTTTGCCAGATTTGGTGAACTTTTGTTATTGGATGCATTAAAGAGAAGCTTTGAAATATCGGCTACAGAAATTGGTTCCATGGCGGTGGTGGTAGATCCTTTGGATGAGGAGGCTGTAAGATTCTATGAAAAATATGGTTTTATTTCTTTGCCGGATAGTGGCAAAATGTTTTTACCGATGACAACAATTTCTGAGTTATTTTGAAAGGCATCCATTCGCTTCCTACTTGGATGAGGTACATGTCGGGCTTTTTTATAAAAATATCATATGAGTATCTTTACTAAAGAATAATTTCAACACTTTTAGTGAGGTGAAAAATATTTACTTGTTTATTCCTGCTTTCTTTATCTTGATACAGCTAGCAAGTTGTTCAAATCCGGAAAAAGAAAAATTGAAAAATATTGCAAAGATAAAAGCGCTAAGTATGAACAGAGCGCTGCCTAAAAATGTAATCTCACCAAAAGACAATCCTACCTCTCCCCAAAAAGTGGCTTTGGGGAAACTGCTCTTTTTTGACCCCATCCTGTCCGGTAACAAGGACGTGGCTTGTGCTACCTGTCACCATCCTGACAACGGGTATGCGGAGTTTTTGGACATTTCTATAGGTGTCAATGGCATTGGTTTTGGAAGCAAGCGAGTATTTAATCAGCCAAACGATATACCTTTTGTGAAACGCAATTCTAATACCATTCTCAATACCGCATATAATGGTATCGACATTCGCAATAGCTATGAACCTGAAAAAGCCCCTATGTTTTGGGATATGAGAGTGGAAAGTCTTGAAAAACAAGCCTTGGAGCCTATTAAAGCACTTGAGGAAATGAGAGGACATAGCTATTCAGAACAGGAGGTGTTAGAAGTAGTGGTAGCCCGCTTAGCAGCGATTCCAGAGTATCAACGTCTATTCACCGCCGCATTTGGCGAAAAAGACGCCGTCAATACCACTAATTTGGGGAAATCAATTGCTGCTTTTGAAAGGACCCTAGTCACCAATAATTCGCGTTTTGATCAATATATGCGCGGAGATAGGAGTGCCATTTCACTTTCTGAAAAAGACGGCTTTGAATTATTTAAAAAAGCGGGCTGCGCCAATTGTCATAATGGTTCCATGTTTTCTGATTACAAGGAACATGTGCTGGGTATACCTGATAACGATAAATTGGCCGTACCCGACAGTGGGATCAACCGGAGCTTTGCTTTTCGCACTGCCAGTCTGCGAAACCTTCGTTTTACTGCCCCCTATATGCACAATGGCAGCCTAAGATCACTAAAAAACGTACTTGAATTTTACGAGGACCTTTCTTTTGGGAAAACCCGAAATCCAGCGGTTTCAAAGGACCAGTTCGATCCCTTGGTGAAAGAACTTGATCTTAGTGTTAAGGACATGGGGTCGATCATCTCTTTTTTAAATACCCTGAATGACACCAATTTTGACAGGGATATTCCTAAATCTGTACCCAGTGGCTTACCTGTAGCAGGAAATATTCGATAAATCTATATTGACTACTTTTTCAATATTTTCCGAAAGTCAAAATCCCCCAACCCATCAGAAACTTTTACCAAATACATCCCCGCTGGAAGCAGAGAGATATCGACCTCTACCCGTTGCTGGAAATTTGATGACATTACTGTTCGACCCATACTATCCATGAATTGATAAATTGAGTTTGAGTTTGAGTGTGAGTTTGAAATTTCTATAATAAGATAACTATCAACTGGGTTTGGGTATACTTTTATCCTGGTTTGTAAGTCTGAATCATCTACCGAAGTCACCAGGTCTTCAAACACTGAATCATCATTTACCTGGGCGGTGTCTACATTGGTAATATAAACATTATCGAACCACAGGGTAGCGTTTCCCAGGTCTTCATTTTCGGCTACAATCTCGAACCGGTCTATTTCCGCCCAATCAAATTTACCTTCAGGTGGAAACCATTGCCCTTCCCAGGCTCCCTGTTCTGAAAAATCCGAGAGTGGTATAAATAAATGATGCCATCGACTGTCGAAGGCCACCACATTCTCATCAATGGTAAATCGCATGCGCCAGGGGTGATCTTGTGGATCTTCAGTATCAGTGTCCATAAATCGCAAATCGAAGGTGACAGGAGAATTCCCCCTGAACATAAAATCCAATGCATACTGTTGGCTCATTAGTATTGATAGGTCCTTATTTGGTTTAGCCTCTAACCCGATAAACTGGAATTGAGCTGCGTCCTCCCAGCGGAGGCAGTATTTGCCATTATTTGGATTGTCCTGTGAGTAATAATTGATTTCACTTTCACCGGAGCTTGATTCCAGAAAATTTTCACCGATAAAGTCCGTATAAATGGGAAACCCCGTGTTTTCAGGCTGCTTGGTGTATTCTGACTGTGATGGAACATTAAATCCCAAGGCCTCCAGTATCGGAACATTAAGGTCGTATTCGAAAAGATCATTTCCTCCCGCTTCGAAAAGGCCAAATCCTCCTTGATAATCCCAACTGGTCCAGGGGATTCCTTTTTCCTCTAAATATTGTCTTACCGTTTCATACCAAATAACCCGGTCCGTTGGAGCACTGTTTGGGATATATACTCCGAACTCACCGCAATAAACCGGTACTCCGCGATCATTTTTAAACTGAAGGGCAATATCAATCAGAGATTTCACATAGGCAACATTGCCAACATTTGGGTAATTGTTAAAAGCAGACTCAACCCATGTTCCCAGCAAAGAGGCGGGAAACACCGGCATATTGGCTGCATCGTAAGGGAAGGGGACATTTGCTAAATTTTCCATAGATGGGTTCGTCCAACTTGCCCCCTGGTGAGTAAATACGAAGGGGTCGTAGAAATGAAAAGTATAGATCAACTTGTCCTGAGTGTATACTGGCATTTCTTTAAGATTTTTGAAGCTGTTCCAATTGGCTGGCCCGATGACAATGAAGTGGTCCTGATCTACTGTTCTTATGGCGTCCACCACTGATTGTTGGATAGAATTCCACTGCTGATCACTGACTCCATTGGGTTCATTCAGCACCTCATATATCAAAAAAGAGGACCTGTCTTGGTAATGCTCGGCCATCTGGGTCCATACAGTTTCTAAGATCGTTCCTATGTTCGGATCAGTACCCACAGCTGGATTGAAGGTATGATTGTCCAGAATAAGGTAAATTCCAAGTGCTTCGGCCCAATCAACGGCCTGATCCAGAAATTCAAAAAACAGGGGGTCAAGTATGTAACCCGGTGCCCCATCGGTCATTGCATGAAGATTGATGGGCAGTCTGATGGCATCAGAGCCAAGACTTTGAATATTTTGAAAATCCTTGAGGGTATACCTGCTAAATTGGATCTGGTGTGCACTGGGGGCCTGAAACCAATTGGTCAGGTTGATTCCTCTATTAAATGGCACATCCTGTGCGAACGTTGCTGGGGTAGTTAAAACCAACAACCCTATAATAACTGAAATAAACTGTTGTTTCATTATGCTAATCCAGTACTAATTCTAACGCATAGTCAAGTTGGTCAGTTGCGAGGCCTTTTTCTTCAACATACCGGCTGCCTGGGTGTATCCTCCATCAGATCCATCTACAAAGTGAATGTGCTGGTCGAGCCGGTCCCGTACGTAACACGATATCACGCTTTCCTTGTTGACATGCCAGCCAAAAATTATTTCACCGTCCTGCTCCATTTGATTCAGGGAAGTGACTAACAACTCTCGCTGTTGCGCCGTACCTGAAATGACTGTGTTGATCTTTCCATCGATGGTTAAGGTGTTGGATAATTCTACCAGGCGATTGAGGTAATTTTTGCCTCCTTTGTCATATAGAAAGTAAAGCCTGCCAAATATTGTGATCAGCCAATTTACCATCAGGTACAAGGGAGCAAACCTGCCTAGTTTTACCCGCATTTCAATGCCTATCCTACCCAATGTTGCTTCTAGTTTTAACTTCCGAGCCGATATAGGGTTTCTAGCATGCTGTTGCCCGTATATGTCATCTATTTTATCCAACACTTTTTTAAATATCATAGATTGATGTTCATCATTCCGGGCCACTGCCAGTAAACAAACCACTTCGAACAAATTTTTCGGTGGTTTTATGCGGTTCCACCGGCATTCCATTCCGGTAAGGTCCAGGGTTGCTGTTTTTGCATCAGGCAGATATGGAACGAAAGCCCCACCTTTCACTACTTGTTCTGCGTATTGCAGACCATCTCCCAATACAATAGGGAAAAAGAATTTTTCACCCATCTTTACTTTTGAGATAATCAACTCATGTTGATTTTGATAGATCTTAGCCACCGGTATGTGTCCCACCCTGAGTTCAAGATCAAAGTTTTCAGAAGTGTTTTCCCGGTGTTCATTTAAGGCTTGCATTAACTGGTCAAGCAAAGATACCGGTACTATCAACGTGGCGCCATCGCCTCCGAAAAAAAATGGTATAGAAGCATTGGCCTTTCGGGCAATATTGAGGCCGGCGATAACACTGCCGGTGGCTACCAGGTTAACTATCTGTTGTAGGCCATCTTTTACCGCCTGTGTGGAATTTCTAATATCCGTAATAATTACCTGCCAGTCATCAGGGACAGGGAAAAAGCATTGTCTGTCTGCCACTAACTCATTTACGGAAACCTCATTTAGCGGTAGATCGGAATAAAACTGATCGGTATATGGTCCAGGCATATGAATAGAGTATTAATTTACTAATTATATTTTAAATGATTCCATGGGCAGAGCATTCAACCCTTAATTTGAAAGTAGCTTTGTCCCCACCATTTTTGATTAGTTTCTGGCGATAGGGATTCATTCACTTCAAATAAGTGAAAGCTAAAAATAATTTGCAGAAATCCAGTAAAAACAAAACTTGTTTAAACAAATATCGTTCTAACATATTAATGAGGTTCTGACAGGATGAAAATAGAAGAAGAGATAAAGCAAAGAAAGTTTGTTAGTGTTCGGCAGAAGGCTCATCTAAATATCATGTTTACCGCCAACTGGTTAGTTGATAGAACAAAGGAGGTTTTGAAACCTTTTGAGCTTACACACCAGCAGTATAATGTTTTGAGGATTTTAAAGGGGCGGTTTCCAAAGAGCTGTGCTGCATATGATATTAAGGAGGTGATGATTGATAAAGGCCCTGACCTTACCCGGTTAATTGATCGGTTGATTGTTAAGGAATATGTGACCAGAAGTGAATGTGAAGAGAACAGAAGAAAATTGGACATCACCATCACAGAAAAAGGCATGAGATTGATAAAGAAAATTGAACCTCTATTGAAAAAGCAATGGATTGATCAGGAAAAAATAACTAATAAGGAGGCAGGTGAATTAAGTAGGATCTTAGATAAAATGAGAGGATAAGAACTTTTACCAATTTTTAACTAATAAAACTAAAACCAATGAATTATTCAGAAAAAGCAAAAGACATCCAGGAACAAATGTCAAAAGGACAACTATTGGAGGCATTTGAACAGTATTACCATGAGGATGTAGTAATGATTGAGGCCACCGGCGAGATACGTGAAGGCAAAGCTACCAACCGGGAAGCAGAAAAAAAATTCCTGGCCAGTGTTCAGGCATGGCATGGTGGTGGGGTAGTGGCAATCGCATCCAATGAAGAGGAGGGTATTACCATGGTAGAATCATGGATGGAAGTAACCTTTCAGGGTGGAACACCAACAAAATTGGAACAAATCGCCCGACAGAAGTGGCAGGGTGATCAAATTATTGAAGAGCGATTTTATTATAATTTACCTGGCTGATTTTTAATCACGCCCATGAACTAGGCAAAAGAACAAATGAATACCAATAAAATTATTGCGGTTAAACCATTAAATTTTCCCTGGGAAACTCAGGACCCTTTTTTGTTTTGTGCATACCACCGGGATGAATACCCCAAAGGAGACGATGAAATGGGACCTGACCATTCACTTTTGAAAGGCAGAAATATTGGACAGGACTTTACTATTAAGGATGGCTGGCGAATGTATCATGGCCGTACCATTCCCGGCTTTCCTTATCATCCGCATCGAGGGTTTGAGACCATCACCATTAATAAGGAAGGTGTTGTGGACCATTCTGATTCTTTAGGAGCTGCCGGACGATTTGGCGAAGGAGACGTACAGTGGATGACTGCAGGTAAAGGAGTTCAACATTCTGAGATGTTCCCACTAATCTATAAAGACAGGGAAAACCCACTGGAAATATTTCAGGTTTGGCTAAATCTTCCAAAAGCAAGTAAGTTCGTAGAGCCGCATTTTAAAATGCTATGGAAGGAAACGATTCCGGTGGTTTCAGAAAAGGATGAGAAGGGAAAATCTACCTTAATTGATGTGATTGCGGGAAATTTCAAGAATGTTCATGCACCAGTACCCACACCTAATTCCTGGGCGGCAATTCCTGATAATATGGTAGCCGTGTTAACCATAAAAATGGATGCTAATGCAAAGTGGACGCTTCCAGCGGCTCAAGGTGAAGTCAACAGGGTCCTCTATTTCTACCGAGGAAGCAAAATATCTATTGAAAGCGAAATCGTTGATGAGAACCACCTAATCCAATTGAATTCCACGGAAGACATAGTCATAGAAAACGGGGATAAGGATGCTTATTTCTTAATGCTTCAAGGGAAGCCAATAAATGAACCTGTGGTTCAGCATGGCCCTTTTGTAATGAATACTGCGGAAGAGATTCGTCAGGCATTTATGGACTATCAAGAGACAAAATTTGGAGGCTGGCCCTGGCCCGATAAGGAGCAGGTTCACCATAAGGAAAAGGGACGATTTGCCAGACATGCAGATGGCCGGGAGGAGATTAAATAGTTAATTGCTATATTCTTGACCGGCCATAAATTCAAAACCATGAAAATATGTATAATTCTGGTTGGTACTTTATTAATAAATCAATTTTCATTCGGCCAAAACTTTACTACAGGAGACAATGAGGCCAGGTTGTACGGAATTCATGAAGTAACCCTAACCGGCACCGATCTTCCTGCCGCTGCCATCAGATATTCAAAATTTCCCATTGTACGTTTTGTAAATGAACAAACAAGTATAAAAGTGAAAGCTTTTTATGATGGCGATGGCAGGGGTGAGGATGGTGCACTATGGAAAGCAAGATTATATGTAACCAAAGAAGGCCCCTGGCGGTGGACAGTTACAGACAGTGCTGGAATTGAATTTAATAGTACCACAGACGGCAGATTTTACGTCTCAGACAGAGATTTTAGACTAGAGGGCAAATTAAGAAAACACCCGGATAACCCCGCCAGGTGGGCTGTTGAAAGAAATGCAGGCACTGCATTTTTAGCTTTTGGTGACACACAATACACCTTAATGGATAAAATCTGGACCAAGGAACCTGACCACTCTAAAGGAGGCGCAGGAGACTGGGACGCGGTTATGCTAAATTCGGTGGAAAAGGGCACTACCCTAATGCGGGCAGGCGCTTTTGGCGGTTATAGTGGTTGGGACGGATCAACAACATTGGGTCCTTATAATTACCCAAGGCCAAATTGGCCCTTTAAAGATCAATCAAAAACCGGTGACAAAAAGGAATATGACTTAGAACAAATGCTTGCAACAGATACCAGATTGCAGTATGCAATAAACACCTTTCCCGGCCTGTATTTTGAATTAATTATTTCTCCCAAAACCGGGGACTGGGCAAGATATTTTGACGGCACCGACGGATATTTGGATGATGGACGGGGATTAGACAATACAGAGAAAAATTTTTGGACATACACCGTTGCCCGTTTTAGTGCATTCCCGAATGTCAATTTTCAGATAGTGTATGATATTCGTTTTTCAGATGTTGAAGGGCCAAAATATCCAAAGGCAATGATTGAGGCCAACTATGCTCTTGGTAAAGAATGGCTAAGCTGGCTCTATGAAAACGATCCCTTTGAGACCATGAAATGTATAGGCACTGGTAATGATGAGTATGACCCGTATGACTCAATGTTTTATGCCGGTATGGGAAATTGCTATATTCATGATGAAGCAATAAGTGATATCAGTGGATACCATGTTGAATCATATTATAATAAAGATAATGTCAGAAATGTGCCTGTTTTCCATGGCGAAGATACTTATGAAGTTGTTGATATTTGGTATAACAGAAACGCCTCCACACCTAACGCCGGGGATCCTGAATATTATTACCGACGCATATTCTGGACAGACCTTTTATCCGGCGGCTATTCCTGCTATGGCGGCGGCTATGGAGCTATTATTCCATACAATAAAGCATTTGAGGAAGTAGCTTACAATACAGGCATGGAAATAGTTACCGCTGAATTAAAGGGATTGAACGATATACATCATATAAAGGACTTTTTTAACAACCATGATATTGATATTGCTGATTATAGACCAGCTGATTATAAGGCGATTAATGGCCCTTCAGCGCCAGGCCAGATACAAGTGGCCTATGACAGTTTAGATGATAAATATATCGTCTATCATCCTAATGCAACAGTTGGTGAAATTAATTATGAACCAAATGATTTTCAAGATGTAGGTATCTCAACTTTTGAAACCCATACTACTTGCTCGATAGATAAAAATTCTACACCCGGAGTTTCCTTAGAATTAAACAGTGGGGTTCGCTATGTGGGGGAATGGTTCGATCCATCAACAGGCTCATATTACAATCAACCTGATATTACCGGGACTGGAACTGATTATACATTTACTGCTCCTGGCGCCTTAAAAGGGAGAGATGCAGTCCTTTTACTGGATGGACAACCAGCCGAAACAGGAATAGCTATTATGGCACACCGGGGCGGGAAACTATGGGCCCCCGAAAACACTTTGGCTGCGTTTAGAAAATGTGCCGATAATAATTTCGACTGGGAAACCGATCTTAACCTAACAGCAGATGGTGAAATCGTGTTGATGCATGATAAAACACTGGACAGGACCACGGATGCAGAAACAGTTTTTGGTAGTACAAATATTCCGGTAAATAGCAAAACACTTGCGCAAATAAAGACTCTTGATGCAGGTAGTCATTTTAGTAGTGAATACGCAGCGGAAAAGGTCCCCACATTAGATGAATTTCTGGATTTCTTTTTGAATAATGCTCCGGAAAACTCCATTATTTCAATGGACACAAAAATGGATAAACTTATTCCTGCTCCAGGTACTGCGGTGTACCAAAGTATAGTCGACAAGATTGCTGAAAGGGATTTATTCGACAGAGTTTTTATAGAGGTATCTAAAATTAAAGCGGTAAACAATACCAGAATTCTGAACAATGGGAATAGATTAAAATATGCTGTCTGGGTAGGTAGTGATACTACTTTATTAAGAAATTCAATTTCAAGCGGATATTTTTCCAGGATCCATGCATCTGGCTCCATTGCTTTTAAGGCAGACGAAGTACATGCTGGTGGTATTCCTTACTTTTCATCCCATCCGGTAGGAACCCGGTCACACTGGGATTCGGTGAAAAAATATAATATTGACGGGATCTCAACAGATAGGCCAGATGTTGCATTGTATATAAAAGATAAGGATATATCAACCTGTGCTATTAAATACCCTGTTAGCGGCGCTAATTTTACTGAGGGGGTAACTATTTCAATTAAGGTAGATATTGGGGACAGCGATTCAAGTATTACAAAAGTGGAATTCTATAGGAATGGAAGATTAATTGGCATAGACACATCAAGTCCATTCGCATATTCAATGTCTGGTATTACGGAAGGCCATTATGCTTTGACAGCAAGGGTATTTGACCATGGAATTAGTAAAATTTCAGATTCTGTAAATATTACTGTTGGAAAATAGCTCTTAGTTAACCAAGAAAGAGCACCTCCAGCTATTGGAGGCATTAAATATTAATTTCGTTTTTTCCCGCCACCGAATCTGTAGCCAAAATTAAGTTGATAGCGAAATCCCGGAGCCCACCTACTAGTACTACCACTTAGGTCAATTTCCTTATCATCCAGCAACTCTTTAAGTAATGGAAATCTATCAAGAAGGCCTAATAGAAGTTCCTTTTTGATGAGGTCTCCTTCCTCGGGATCAAAATCCCCATCGAGATTAGCTTTTAAACGGTATTGTGATAGTGACGGTCCAATAAACACCATATCGATAGTCCATCGATTGTTAAGTACAAACTGATAACCCATTTGGAATCCTATATTAAACACACTTATATTAGATGCTAACACCCCCTGAGTAGGAGGCGATCCATCCGGAGGAGTAATACGTAAAGTTCTGTCGTTATCGAAACGATACAGATTTGCATATGGGCCAATAAAGACTCCGTGTGGGGCCGGGTATTTATTTTCCTTCTTTAAATAAAAACGGTACTCCCCACCAAGCATTTGCCCGTTCTTGGAATCATCGCTGGTCACATTAATAATAGATCCGAGATTGGCCGATAACGGGAACTGCAGAAACCCTGCCATAATAGCAAAACTTTGGTTGGGCTTTACAATTCTTTCGTACGACAATACATAAGAATCAATATACAACGCCGTTGAAATTACGTGGTATTTGATGGTGTTCCTACGTCCCAGACTGTCTTTATTGTTCTGAGCGCTGGCATTATGATTTGAAAGTATCAGGATTATCACACAAATGACCTTAAGGACATTTTCCATTAAGGCCGGCCTTAATGGTGACAGGTTAAACCTTTTTGATTTATCTGTATTATTCATAAAGCTATGTTCTCAGCAATATAATAAAGTCGGCCGTCTTTTAACCATCTGCCATTTCAATTTGGGCTGGATGACTAGTTCTGGTTTACATTTGGTTACTAACCTCAACCATGTCTTGAATTCTATAAGTTTCTGAGGTTATATGTTCTTTTGGTTTCGTAGTTCATTAATATCACTTAGATTTCAGAAAATCTAATGAACTTACATGTAATTCATACCGGTAACCTTAAACTGGACGGAGGTGCAATGTTTGGGGTAGTACCCAAGGTGATTTGGCAAAAAACAAACCCGGCCGATTCAAACAATTTATGTACTTGGTCCATGCGTTGTCTGCTGGTTGAAGCCGGGTCTCGCCTGGTGTTAATAGACTGTGGCATCGGCGACAAGCAAAGCGAGAAGTTCTTCAGCCACTACTATTTACATGGAAATCACACCCTGGAAGGGTCCATGCAGGACGCTGGATTCAGCCTTGACCAGGTAACTGATGTTTTTCTCACCCATCTGCATTTCGATCATTGCGGAGGCGCTTTAAAACGTGTTGGTGATAACACTATTGAGCCTACTTTCAAAAACGCCCGGTATTGGTCCAACCGTGATCATTGGCAATGGGCAGTGACCCCAAACCGCCGGGAAAAAGCCAGTTTCCTTATGGAAAACATTATTCCATTGGAAGAAAGCGGCCAACTGAACTGGGTGGACATGGACCAATCAAGCTGGGATCTTTTCGAGTTGATTACCGTGGACGGTCACACAGAAAAACAGATGCTTCCTAAAATCACCTACAAGGGAAGGACCCTGATATTTATGGCGGATTTGTTGCCATCGATCGGGCATTTACCTTTACCATACGTGATGTCTTATGATGTAAGGCCACTAGTCACCTTAAGGGAAAAAGCTGCTTTTCTACAAAAGGCAGCGGATGAAGAATATATCTTATTCTTTGAGCACGATCCAACTAATGAATGCTGCACGGTAAAACATACAGAGAAGGGTATTGTATTGAACCAGACTTTTAAGCTTAAAGATATATAATGGCAGGGATAGGATTGGCATTATCTGGAGGCGGTGCCAGGGGAATTGCTCACCTGGGAGTTTTGCAGGCATTGGACGATCTCGGAATTGAAATTAACGCATTATCCGGTACCAGTTCAGGTGCCATTGTCGGTGCTTTTTATGCCAGCGGTGTGGCTCCGCGAAAAGTGTTGGAAATCATTAAAAATACCAAATTGCTCTGGTTTGTACGTCCAGCAATCAGCAAGACTGGCCTGCTTAAAGTGCAGAAACTGCAGGACCTCTTTTCCAAACATCTGCCATTCCGTTCTTTTCAGGAGTTACCAAAGAGATTAACCATCAACGCTACAGATGTAAAACTGGGAGAATCTAAATATTTCCATGAGGGAGATTTAATACCAGCTATTTTAGCCTCCAGTTGCATGCCGGTGATCTTCGATCCCATAGTAATTGACAGTGTGGCCTATATTGATGGGGGGATTCTAAATAATTTGCCAATAGAACCATTGAAATCTACTTGTGATACGGTAGTGGGTTCTCATTGTAACCCTGTCGACCGCGAATTTCAGATTAAAAATGCCAAGGCGCTTTTGGAACGCACCTTCTTGATGGCCATTCGAAATAATACCTTGCATCGTCAACAACAATGTCATGTTTTTATTGAGCCACCTGCGCTGGGAAAATATATTGGCTCAGATTTTGACAAGGCCACAGAAATTTATCAGATTGGCTACGATTATACTTTGGGAAGGCAAGATGAATTGTTATCCCTAGTAAATCTCAAATGACAAATAACAAATAAATTCCAAGGAACAAATGCCAGATTTCAAACAACAGATCCTGCAAGGTATTCCCACTCTACTTCCTGACCCGCCACCTTATGATCCGGAGGTAAGTCATGCCCCAATTCGTAAGGCGATACTTAGCAAGGAGGAAAAGAAATTGGCTTTACGCAATGCCCTGCGTTATTTTCCCTCAGAGCACCATGCCGTATTAGCTCCGGAATTTGCCAAGGAATTGGCAGACTTTGGCCGAATTTATATGCATCGTTTCCTGCCTGAATACCAGATGTATGCCCGTCCAATTAAAGAATATCCCGCTCGGTGTGAAGAGGCTGCCGCCATCATGCTGATGATCCAAAATAACTTAGATCCCAGGGTTGCACAACACCCTCATGAACTCATTACCTACGGTGGAAATGGAGCAGTCTTCCAGAATTGGGCTCAGTACCTCTTAACTATGCAGTACCTGGCTAACATCACCCAGGAACAAACCCTGCATATGTATTCCGGGCACCCCATGGGTTTATTTCCTTCTAATTCCAGAGCTCCCAGAGTAGTAGTTACCAACGGAATGATGATTCCCAACTATTCCAAACCTGATGATTGGGAGCGTTACAACGCCTTGGGAGTCACTCAATATGGACAAATGACTGCAGGTTCCTACATGTACATAGGTCCACAGGGAATCGTTCACGGAACCACCATTACATTATTGAATGCAGGAAGGAAAATTGGCTGCCAGAGCCTTGCTGGAAAGCTGTTTGTTTCATCAGGATTGGGAGGAATGAGTGGCGCCCAACCCAAAGCGGGCACCATAGCCGGTTGCATATCGGTAATCGCTGAGGTCAACCCTGTTGCGGCCAAAAAAAGGCATCAACAAGGTTGGGTGGATGAACTGATCACAGATATGGATCATCTTATCGAGCGAATCACTCAGGCAAAAGAACGCAAAGAGGTGATCTCCCTGGCCTGGATAGGTAATGTGGTAGAAGTTTGGGAGCGATTGGCGGTAGAATCCATTAAGGTTGACTTGGGTTCTGACCAAACCTCTCTACATAATCCTTGGGCTGGCGGCTATTATCCAGTTGGACTAAGCTTTGAAGAGTCAAACCGGATGATGGTGAATGATCCGGACATATTTCAGGACAGCGTGAAGGAGAGCCTGCAACGTCAAGTAAAGGCGATTAATAGTTGTGTGGAAAAGGGTATGTATTTTTTTGACTATGGTAATGCTTTTCTACTGGAGGCCTCACGTGCAGGTGCAGACATAACTGATGAGCAAGGACAGTTTTTATACTCTTCATACGTCCAGGACATAATGGGGCCTATGTGCTTTGATTATGGTTTTGGCCCCTTTAGGTGGGTTTGTGCCTCAGGAAAACCTGATGATTTAAAGTATACGGATCAATTAGCGGCGGATGTTTTAAACAGTCAGTATGAAAACGCTCCTGAGCAGATAAGACAACAAATTTCCGACAACCTGGTATGGATCAATGCCGCCGATGATAACCAATTGGTGGTGGGATCACAGGCGCGTATTCTATATGCAGATGCAGTGGGCCGTACGAACATAGCCCTGGCATTCAATCAGGCCATTAAGGAGGGTTCACTTGGCCCCGTCATTCTGGGCAGAGATCATCACGATGTATCGGGAACGGACAGCCCATATCGTGAAACCTCGAATATATATGATGGATCGAGTTTTACCGCCGATATGTCGGTACACAATGTGATTGGAGACGCTTTCAGGGGAGCGACCTGGGTGTCCCTCCACAATGGCGGTGGAGTAGGATGGGGTGAAGTGATAAACGGGGGATTTGGTTTGTTGCTTGACGGCTCAGACCTGGCTGCTGCAAATGTAAAGGAGATGTTACTCTTTGATGTAGCCAATGGTCTGGCACGCCGGGGATGGGCCCGCAATGAGGGGGCGATCTTCGCTTCAGAACAAGCAATGAAGCTGCACCGGGGACTACGGATTACCCAACCTCATTTAGCTAATGATGAGCTGATCGATAACATTATCAAATAATTGTTATTTTTGGCCCCCAAAGTAGCATAGGTGAAACTCTTAGCACAATTTTGTTTTTGGCTTGCCGGATGGAAAAAGGTCGGAGAATATCCGGCTAACGTCCCAAAGTCAGTGATGATCGCTGCACCTCATACCAGTAATTGGGATTTTTTTTATGCCAGGGCAGCATTTTTCTTATTAGGTGTTCCTGTAAGGATCACCATCAAAAAGGAAGCAATGTTCTTTCCAATGAATATAATCCTTAAATTTTTTGGAGTGATTCCAATTGATCGGAGTAGGAAATCCGGGAATCTTTCCAAAAGGAACAGCATGGTGGATGCCATGGTGCAGCTGTTTGAGGAACGCCGGGAATTGGTGATTATGATCACCCCTGAAGGCACCAGAAAATACGCCCCCCGGTGGAAAACAGGGTTCTACCACGTTGCCAAGCGTGCCGGGGTGCCCATTGTATTGGGATACCTTGATTACCAGAAAAAACATGCGGGAATCGGTCCAATTGTTTATCCTGGGGAAAGCATCGAAGATGACATGCAGACCATAATGGACTTTTATCGGGGTGTAAAAGGTAGATATCCGGAAAAGGGTGTTAAATAGTCTTCCTAGTGTTTTTATTTTCCATAAGTTTATTGTATTTTAAGACGAACCAATTGTATTTAAAGGACTAGGGCCTTTTATCCATCACTACTTAGAATAACCAAAACTTAAAAGCATGAAAAAGATTAGCCTATTAATTGCCGCATTTAGTTTATTATTTGTAACACAAAACACACAAGCTCAAACCGCCAAAGGAGACATGCGTCTGGGTGCTCAGTTAGGCTATGGGACCGAAATTGAATCACTTGGCATTGGGGCCCGGTTTGACTATGCTATTACTGATCAAATATTGCTTGCGCCGGATCTCATGTATTTTTTCGGCAAAAGTCAAGATGGCGTAGATTTTAGTTGGTTTGATATCAACCTCAATGGCAACTATGTATTTGAGATGAGCAACCCTGACATCATTCCATACGTTTTAGCAGGCCTTAATATCGCTTTCTTTTCCGTGGACTTCGAAGGGATTTCTATTTTCCCGGGGGGCGGTAGCAGTACCAATATCGGCCTCAACCTGGGTGGTGGGGTGGATTTTGTGGTAAGCACGTTTTTTGTCTTTGGAGAGCTTCGGTATGTGCTGAGCAGCTCTGATCAGCTGGTAATCTCCGGAGGTGTCAAGTTTCCATTGAACTAATTACCAATACCCCATCTTAAATAGGATTTGGTTAAATTGTAACCATGGTCAAGTGGATTTGTGCCATTATTTTTAAGGCACTGGGTTGGAAAATAACCGGTAAACTACCAGACCTAAAGAAATTCATCATTATTGTGGCTCCTCACACCAGCAATTGGGATTTTCCCTTAGGCCTGCTTGCCAG
>QIEB01000238.1 GCA_003229495.1 Flammeovirgaceae bacterium | reverse complement strand
CAATATTCTACACTGACGTCCTTTCATTTGCTGGATGTAACAATTAATGGACTTTGTAGAAATAGACATTCTTTGTGGGGAGGATCTAAGGGATATCTTAACAGCTGAATTATGTCAACTGGGATATGACTCATTTCTTGATACTTCACATGGTTTCAAGGCCTACCAACCAGTAAAGAGTCATAATCCGGATATGATAAGTCAACTACTGGAGCGATATACTTTGAGTGCCAGCTTTAAATCCAGGAAACTGTTAGACAAAAATTGGAATGAAGTCTGGGAGAAATCCTTTGAACCCGTAGAGATTGATGGACAGTGTAGAATACGGGCCAGTTTCCATCCTCAAAAGCACTCTTTCCCTTATGAAATAATTATTGACCCTAAAATGTCATTCGGTACCGGCCATCATGAGAGTACCAGGCAGGTGGTGCGCTTCCAGCTTAGCCTGGATCATCGGGGAAAATCCGTCTTGGACGTTGGTTGTGGCACTGGATTGCTGAGTATTCTGGCGGAGAAAAAAAAGGCTGAGCAAATACTTGGGCTAGACAATGATCCTCATGCGGTCATCAATACTGTTGAAAACATAGTACTAAACTGTTGTAAGAAGATTAAAGTTAAAGAGGGTACCGTACGAGATCTTCCATCCAATAGTACTTTCGACCTGATATATGCTAACATTAATAGAAATGTATTGCTGGAAGAAATTGATCTGTATCACAAACATTTAAACAATTTGGGTTTATTAATTCTTAGCGGGTTTTATATCTATGATTCACCAGATGTCGTTAAAAAAAGTAAGGCCAATGCTTTTAAAATCAAGGATCAAACAAAAGAGAACCAATGGGCTTGTTTGTTACTGGAAAAAAATTGAGAGCAATGAAAATCCGTTATGTTGTTTTTGGGGCATTAGTTTTTTTGCCATTTATCCTGAAGGCACAGAAACCACAGTTTTCTGATGATCCTCTGGTGTCTGGACAAGAAATGGTTCAATTACTGCAGGACGGTGGTACACCCCAATTGGGACTTGATTTCGGCCAGGTTTGGAATAGTAGGTTATCTGTCGAGCAGAAGAAAAAATTAACCAGTGTTTTTCTGCTCATGTCGCAGAAAGGATTCAAACTGGACCCTCATTTTCAACGGACTGTCAGACTTATTGTAAAGGCATCGGATCACAAAGATCTAAGCAAGGCAGCATTTGACAACTTTATTTCCACATTTCATTCAGCTGTAGAACAACAAAAGAACAAAGAAATACTAGCATTTATTGAAACTACTGACCTGCTGCTGGAAAAACAGGTTCTTTATTACTCCAGCTATAATTCTCTTATGGTGGAAGGCGGCACTTTAGATTTTGAATTTATCGAAACGTCCTCTACAAATCCTGTTGAGGAAGAAAGCTTGCCAGATGAAGAGGAAGCACAGGAAATAACAGAAGATGACAACGATTGGTTCGAGGACCTGGAAGGCGATGAGGAGGAGTGGGACACAAATTGGGGGGAGGAGTCAAAACCCTCTGCTGAGGAGGCCAAAGCTTTGATCTTGACGGCCGAGGAGCCGCAAATGCCTATGGAAGGGGCGGTTATTAAGGTGAGCATGGGGAATTTGGTGTTTGTTACCAGGAACGACTCTGTGACATTAAGAAATACCAGTGGAGGTCTGATGCCGTGGTCTCACACATTTGTGGGTCGGGGCGGACGATTTGATTGGAAACAGGTCGGTTTGAATCCAAACGAGGTTTATTGTGACCTCAGCAACTACAATTTCAAAGTGGACAAACCCTTCCTTAGCGCATCAAATACCCTGATGACCTACAAAGGAAAAATTGCAGAGCCTGTATCCGGAGAGTTTGAATTCCGCAGTAGTAGTGGGAAAACCCGGGATCTCAGCTATCCTCGATTTGTGTCATACCTTGAGAACGTAGAAGTTAAAGGGATTGCGGATGAAAAGCTCTCCTATAAAGGAGGATTCGGATTGAAAGGTAACCGCTTATATAGCGCCTCCATGATGGGAGGTAATACTACCATTGAAATTACCGGAAAGAACAACTCAAAACTGAAAGTGATTTCACGGAGTTTTCTGTTGCAAGATTCAGTGATTATCGCCAAGAGGGCGGCGGTAATCATTTATCACGGCAGAGATTCAATTTACAATCCTGCAGTTAGGTTCAGGTATAACCCTCAGGCCCATCAAATCACTATTTTAAAAGATGAGGGTAGTTACAAAAACCTGCCTTTTTCGTCATCTTACTTTAAGACAGACTTCACAGCTGATATGATAAAATGGAATATCGATTCCGACAGCCTCGATATCAGCATCCTCAGTGCAAGAAACAAAGTACCCTCTAAGTTTGAGTCGCAGGAATATTATAATGACAGGAAATTTGAAGCTTTGGTGGCACTATATGGATTTAACCCACTATTGATGGCGGTAGGTTATGCCAGGAAGATCAACTCCAGTGAGTTTTACGTGAGCAATATGGCCAAAAAACTCAATCAGAAGCCGGAAAAAATAATAGGGGCAATGAGGGGCCTTATGAAAGATGGATTTGTTGATTATAACGGCCGCTCCGGTCTAGTCAGAATCAAGCGTAAAGGCTATCACTATGTGTTGTCCAAACAGGACCGTAAGGATTTTGACAACATACTGATACCATCCATATCTCCTTCGAAACCCAATGCTACCCTGGCTTTGAGCAGAAATGAAATGGTAATCCGTGGGATTGACAGGTTTTACGTCAGTGAATTGCTAGATGTTTATATTAGGCCTGACAGGAGGCAGATTGTCATGCTGGGAAATCGAGACTTCCGGTTCAATGGAAAGATCAATGCCGGTAATTTTCAATTCATTGGAAGGGACTTCCGGTTTGACTACGACAGTTTTCTAATTAGCCTACCAAAGATCGATTCCATTACTTTTAATATAGACCTGCCCGGTGAAGTCGACAGTAAAGACGTAAAGCTGGGTATTTCAAACCAGTTGCGTCAAACTGCCGGAGTTCTGTACATTAATAAACCCAACAACAAATCGGCCCGGCGAATTTATCCTGAGTATCCCATATTCAAAGCAGACGTGGGTGCTGTGGTTTACTTCGATGGGGCTGAGGTGCTGGATGGCGTTTACGATAAATCCATATATTTCACCATCCCGGCTTTTGAACTGGACAGCGCCAGCAGTAGCAATCCCATGGTTATAAGATTCAAGGGTGTATTTACCTCTGGAGGGATATTCCCTGACTTTGAAGAAGAACTGGTTATTATGCCGGACAATAGCCTGGGATTTGAACATAAGCTCCCGTATGTAGGTTTTAAAACCTATAATGGTACCGGTACGGTGTACAATAAGATAACTATGGACAAAAATGGGTTGCGATCCAACGGGAAGATAGACTTTTTAACCAGTACCTTATTCAGTGATAATTTCGTCTATTTTACCGACTCCGTCACCACCGATGGTGAGTCTGTTGAAATTAATGCAAAGACCGTTCAGGATGTGTCCTACCCAAAAGCTACTTTAAGCAATTACCGAATGCTTTGGTTTCCGAAATCCGATAGCATGTTCATTACTTCCAAGGAAGAGGCCTTTCAAATGTATGACAATACAGCTACTCTTCACGGTACTTCTCTTATTACAACCAGTGGGTTCTTTGCCGATGGCACCTTGTTTACTCGTGGCTCAGAATCTGTTTCAAGCAACTTCCTAATGAAAGAAAGCCATATTGCCGCCACCGATGCCTATTTTGAAGTAAAGTCCTCTGACCCTGAAAAGCCATCCTTAGTAGCAGAAGGTGTGTCTTTGGACTTTGATTTAATTACAAATCTGGCAGACATTAAGTCTGAACAAGACGGCCGCTCGGTACTAGATTTCCCATTTACTCAAATCCGCACCTCTATTGCTGAAGCTCGATGGGATCTTGAGAAAAAGATCATTTCCATGAGCAAGCCAGAAGATGTCGATATTGATCACTCATACTTTTACACCACCAAGCTTGAAATGGATTCGCTGGTATTCAACGCGACTGGTGCAGTGTATGATATTGAAAAATTGGAATTGCAGGTTTCCGGAGTTCCTTATATGCATGTCGCCGATGCTAAAATAATTCCGGACAGCAATCGGGTTTTTATCAGGGAAAACGCAGAAATAGAGAAATTCAATAACGCTCGAATCATCCTGGACACACTAAATGAATACCACAACCTCTATAACGGAAAAATTAAGGTAACTGCCCGACATGCATTTGAAGGTGAAGCAGTTTATCAGTACGTAAATGCCAATCAAGATACCTTCGAAATCAAATTTCAGGACTTTCTACTGGTAAGAGACAAAAAGTTAAAGGGTAATCAGGTTTTTACCGTTTCCACGGGAGAGATCCACGAGAATGATAACATTTTCATTATGCCGGGAACCTTATACAAAGGAGACGTCACACTCTTTGCCAATCGTCGAATACTACAGATGGATGGTTTCATTAAACTTGACTTGAAGAGTATGCCGGAGAACGATTCGTGGTTGGCACATAGCAGTGACTCCGAAGTTCAGGATTTAGTGATCAACGTAAGTGAAGCGGTTTCAGAGACCGGCCAACCACTTACTTCAGGAATTAATATTGACCCGGATACCGGCGATCTGTACGGCACATTCATCAGTGAAAAGAAAAGTGCCGGGGATTTTGAAGTATTTAATGCCCGTGGCTTGTTCCTGTATGATTCCGTAAATAGCGAGTATAAGGTGATCGATCCCAACAAGGTGAAAGGCAATAGTTTTGCCGGCAACATTTATTCATACAATGACAATTCCACGGATATTAGATTCGAGGGGAAATTAAACCTATTGTATCCAAAAACCAGGATAAAGTCCAGGATCTCAGGAAAAGGAAAAGGGAACCTGAAGGAAAAAAGCATTGCCATGAATTCTTTCCAATCCTATGAGTTCGATCTCCCCTTGAAAGCCATGGAAGCAATGGCGGGGAATGTCGGCGATATAGTAGTAAGGGTTGGGGCACCACCTGCAAACACTGATCAATCTGCCCTGCTCTATAAGCTAGCCGATGCAGTTGGAGAAAAAGAGGCACAGGAATACCGCAGGCGGTCTACCAGTGAATTCATCTCCCTTGCAAGCGTTTCAAGTGATCTGGCTAATTCATTGGTTATTTCCAACGTCAATATGAAATGGTCGCCAGTATACAACAGTTGGTATAGTGTCGGTAACCTTGGTGTGGCTAACATATTGAATACAGAGATCAACGGAAAACTGGAAGGCTTCCTGGAAATTAGAAAACTGGAAGGAGATGAAGAATTTCATCTATTCCTAAAAGCTTCCCCCACTACCTACTATTATTTTGGGTATGTGGAGAACCGTCTTTATACTTTTTCATCCAATGTCCAGTTCAATAGCGAGATCAGTAAAAACAGCAAAGTTTTTAAGTCTGGAATCGGTGAATATGCATTCGCCAGTACAGATATTGAATATATGCTGGCATTTATCGATCGATTCCGAAAGGACTACATGGACATCAATGAACCCTATGAAATCAATACTTTTGCTCAGGAGGAAATCCTGGACGAAGATTTTACCACTTTTGAGCAAGAAGTTTCTGAGGATGAAGAAGATAGCGACGACGGTTTTTAATATTACTTTTATTTGACTATAATTGGTGCTCCTTTCTAACGAATTGTTCATTTATGAGCTTTGAGATCATTGCCATTGGTGTTGTACTAGCCTATTTGCTAGGTTCTTTACCATCATCAGTATGGCTGGGTCAGGCCTACCACGGAATCGACGTCAGGAATTTCGGGAGCGGAAATGCCGGGGCAACCAATACTTTTAGGGTGCTGGGAAAAAAAGCCGGCATTATGGTCATGGCACTGGACATCTTTAAAGGGCTAACGGCAGTTACCCTGGCCACCGTCTGGATGCAACTGGGCTTTATTGCAGAAACACAGATTGTGCTATTTAAACTGGTCTTTGGCATCAGTGCAGTGGTAGGACATATCTTCCCAATTTATGTTGGTTTCAAGGGGGGCAAGGGTGTTGCCACTTTACTGGGAATGGTGCTGGGTATCAATCCCCTGGTTGGTGGAATCTGTGCGGCGGTTTTCATGATTGTACTTCTTACTACCAAATACGTATCCTTGGGCTCGATGTTGGGAACGTTGACATTCCCCGTGATGCTCTTGATCACCGACATTGAACCAAATAATATAATACTCATTATCTTAGGATTCACTTTCTTTATGGTGGTACTTTTCACTCACAAAAAAAATGTTCGCAGAATTTTGAATGGTACAGAAAATAAGACCAATTTCCCGGCCAAGAAAAATACCTAGCCTGAACATGAGTGAAGTAAAATCCTACATAGACAATAATCAGCAAAGATTTCTGGACGAACTAATGGATTTCCTGCGAATTCCATCGGTCAGCGCCGATGGTAAGTTCAAAAATGAAGTGCTCCGAGGCGCTGGATTTCTGGAAGATGCCTTAAAAAAAGTCGGAGTAGATCTGGTGGAAATTTGCCCTACTGCCGGGCATCCTATAGTTTATGCTGAAAAAATTGTTAGCGCCGATGTCCCTACGATCTTGGTATATGGACATTACGACGTTCAACCGGCGGACCCTTATGAACTTTGGGAGTCGCCGCCCTTTGAGCCCATGATCAAGAATAATCGAATCTACGCAAGGGGATCCTGTGACGATAAAGGACAACTCTATATGCATATTAAGGCACTGGAGATCCTTAACCAACAAGGGGCACCACCATGCAATTTGAAATTCATACTTGAAGGAGAAGAGGAAGTCGGTTCTGCTAACCTGGAAAAATATGTAAGAGAAAATGCTGCCCGGCTAAGGTCTGATGTAATCCTAATCTCGGACACCGCCATTATCGCCAATGATACGCCTTCAATAACCGTTGGGTTAAGGGGTTTGAGTTATGTAGAAGTAGAGGTGATTGGACCAAACCGGGACTTACATTCCGGTGTGTATGGGGGTGCCGTTGCTAACCCCCTAAACATACTTTGTAAGATGATATCGTCTTTAATCGACGACCAAGGGAGAATAACGATCCCTGGATTTTATCTTGATGTGCAGGATTTAACCTCTGATGAACGAGCCAAAATGGCAGAAACTCCATTCGATCTCGATAATTACAAAGAGGAAATTGGCATAGCCGAGGTTCAGGGGGAAGAGGGGTTTACCACTATTGAACGTACAGGAATACGCCCGTCATTAGATGTAAATGGAATTTGGGGTGGCTATACCGGAGAAGGGGCAAAAACGGTATTGCCATCAAAAGCTCACGCCAAAATCTCCATGCGACTGGTACCATACCAGGACGATGAAGCAATTACCAAGTTATTTACCGAACACTTTCACTCAATAGCTCCAAAGTCGGTTACTGTAAATGTCACTCCGCACCATGGTGGGAAACCGGCACTTACGCCTACCGATTCCACAGCATTCCGGGCAGCCAGTAACGCCTTTGAACAAGCGTGGGATAAAACCCCCATACCTACCAGGGATGGCGGTAGCATCCCTATTGTAGCATTATTCACTGAAGTATTAGCTGTTAATACCGTGCTGATGGGATTTGGGCTGGACTCTGACGCCATTCATTCGCCCAATGAAAGCTACGGAATATTCAATTACTTGAAAGGAATAGAAACAATCGTGCTTTTTCATCATCATTTTGCTGCCTTGAGCAAGTAACATTCCGTAGCTGAGAGCGTTAAATATTAGATTACTTCCGAACTCTTTGTGGGTAAAATGCATTTGAACTTAAAACCGGAACCTTGAAGAGAATACTATTTGTTATTTTGTGCTGTATTTCAGGGCCTACCTTAATGGGTCAGATCCTTCATCCAGCTGACTGGGAGCATAAATTCTCCAAGGATGAGGTTGCTGTAGGGGATCAGGTGGACCTGATATTTGAAATAACCATTGACCCCAAGTGGTATCTCTATTCCTCTGATTTTGATCCTGAATTAGGCCCCAAGGTTACTGAATTTCAGTTCTTACCTGATGATTCATATCAGCTGGTAGATGGTATACGACCTATTGGCGCTAAGGAAAGCTATGATGAGATCTTCGAAGGAAACTATACCTATTTTAAAGAAAGAGGGGAATTCCGACAAACGGTAAAAATCTTAAAGGTAAACCCTGTTATATCAGGAAGCTATGACTATCAGGTGTGTAGTGACATTGATGGCAAGTGTATTCCATTCGATGAAGACTTTACCTTCAAAACACTAAAGGTCATCGCTGCCAACCTTCCTCAAGCCAAAGACCATGAAATCCCTGGCAATGAAGATGAAAAAGCTCCGGCGAAAATTGGGCAAACAGAAACTCCTGATACTAAAGTATCAATTACAGACAAAGCTTCTTTAGATAAATCGACCATAAAAGTTCAAAAAAGCAGTGTCTGGTCTCAAAAAACCTCGAATACACCTTATTCTCTGTTAACTTTTGTACTAGGAGCTTTCCTGGCCGGCATGCTGGCACTGCTTACTCCCTGTGTTTATCCAATGATTCCGATGACCGTAACAGTACCAGCCGGAGAAATGGAATTTTCAATGCTATTTTCTATGGTATTTGTATCATGGTAATCTTCACCTTACTTGGGACCCTGGTTTCCTTAATTGGTGGTGCCGATTTCGCTAACTGGATAGCAACCCATTGGCTACCCAACATGGTGTTCTTTGTTATGTTCGTCTTTTTCGCCTTGTGGTTCTTGGGTCTTTTCGAAATCAATCTGCCCAGTAGCCTGGTGACCAGCATGGACAAAAAATCAGGGACCGGTGGCCTTTTAGGTATTTTCTTTATGGCACTTACCTTGGTCCTGGTGTCGTTCTCTTGTACCGGACCGTTTGTTGGAAGTATTTTAATAGCCTCCTCCTCGGGACACGTCTTAATGCCGGTACTTGGCATGTTGGGGTTTTCCCTGGCTTTTGCCTTGACCTTTAGCGCATTCGCTATTTTCCCCGAATGGTTGAAAAGCCTTCCCAGTTCCGGCAGCTGGCTTAATACTGTAAAGATCTTTCTAGGCTTTATTGAGCTGGCATTGTCATTGAAATTTCTCAGTATGGTTGATCAGGTTTATCACTGGGGAATTTTGGACAGGGATGTTTTCATTGCTATCTGGATAGCTATTCTGTTGGCATTGGCAGCCTATCTGTTAGGAATTGTTAGGTTACCATCAGATGGTGATGAAAGAGGAATCAGTATTGCCAGACTTTTAGTGGCCATGGGTGTTTTGTCTTTCTCTGTTTACCTCGCTCCAGGAATGTGGGGGGCTCCCTTAAAACCACTAGCGGGCTACTTACCGCCGTTAACTTCACAAGATTTTCGCAGTGATAATAACGCAGTTCCGGTAGGCGATAGAGAAAATACTCTGTGCGATGATCCTAAGTACAGTAATCTGCTGCAACTTCCACATGGATTGAATGGTTATTTCGACATTGAGCAAGCGATAGCTTGTGGTAAAGAAAAAAACAAGCCGGTATTTATTGATTTTACCGGGCATGGATGTGTAAACTGCCGCGAAATGGAGGCGGTAGTTTGGTCTGACCCCGAGGTATTGAAAAGACTTAACAATGATTTCATTATAGTAGCACTATATGTGGATGATAAAAAAGAATTACCTGAAGATCAGTGGTATAAATCTGATTATGATCAGAAGTTGAAGAAAACCATGGGCAAACAGAATGC
>QIEB01000344.1 GCA_003229495.1 Flammeovirgaceae bacterium | reverse complement strand
TGTAAAGTCTCTAAATGAAATAAAGGATGACGAGATCATAAGTAAAGTTGCGCATGATTACATATTAGATCCTTTGGTTTATGTTTCCACTATTGTTTCTAATATTTTCGACCCAAAAAGGATAATCATTGAGGGCTCAGTGCTGGAGCCATTTTATAAATACCTTATGGCGGCATTCGAGAAAAAGCTGAGACAAACCACCTGGCTAAATGGCCCGGTAGAGATTTCTTGGTACAAAAGCAGTGATATGGACGGTTCTTATGGCGCTGTTCTACATTCCAGTGAAAGAATTATTGAAGACTTTATCAATCAAATTGACTTGGAACATTAGATAAGAATTTATTACATATGAATATAATTATAACTTCATCCAAACAAGATCTAGGTCAAAGAGCAGCAGCACTTGGCGCTGACTTGATCCGAAAATCAATTTCTGAAAAGGGTAAAGCCAACATAATTGTAGCTACAGGAGCGTCGCAATTTGAAATGCTGTCAGCCTTGATAGAGGAAGAAATTGATTGGGCAAAAGTAAACGGGTTTCACCTGGACGAGTATATTGATCTGCCAATTGATCACCCGGCCTCATTCCGGAAATATCTGAGAGAAAGATTTGTTGACAAAGTAAACCCTGGGGATTTTTATTATGTAGATGGTGAACAGGACCCAACTGTTGAGTGTGAACGGTTAGGGGATATCATCGAAAAACATCCAATTGATGTGGCATTCGTAGGAATTGGCGAGAATGCCCACCTGGCTTTTAACGACCCTCCCGCAGATTTCCAAACTAAGGAACCATACCTTGCCGTAGATCTGGATGAAGCATGTCGTAGCCAGCAGTTGAACGAGGGCTGGTTTAACGATTTATCAGAGGTGCCCAAACGGGCAATTAGTATGTCGATTCATCAAATATTGCAGTCAAAACATATCATTTGTTCGGTACCAGATGAACGAAAGTCAATGGCGGTATCTAAGGCTCTGTATGGGTCAGTTGCCCCTGAAATACCAGCCTCAGTACTGCAAAATCATCCAAGTACCTACTTTTACCTGGATCCGGAATCTGCATCCCGTATTCCTAAATCATAAGGCTGATGAATAATAAATTCGTTAAAAAACTGCTGCTTGCTTTGGGAACAGTAGGCCCGGGACTGTTCCTCATTGCTTATAATATTGGTACCGGGAGTATTATTACCATGGCTAAGGCCGGGGCAGATTATGGTATGTCGCTTTTCTGGGCGCTGGTTTTGTCTGTTATTTTTACCTATGTGCTTATGGTTGCCTATGGGCAGGTGACTTTAGTTAGCGGAAGTACTGCTCTGAAGAACATAAAGACCCATATTCCAAGGGTAGGAAAAGCGCTGGCTATTTATATAATGATTGCCATGATTATCGGGGAACTACTGGCCTTGATGGGGATTATGGGGATTGTAGCCGATCTTTTACAAGAGGCTATCCGGATGCTTACCAATGGGGCCATGGTCAGCACCATGGTGATCACCTGCATTCTGATTTTCTTGTTAATCTTACTTTTATGGCATGGTCGTTATCAGATTTTTGAGAAAATACTAACTGTACTGGTATTGTTTATGGCATTTTGTTTTCTCTATGTATTCTTCGCAGTGAAACCGGATTTCGGAGAAATCTTAAATGGAATGATACCAAGTATTCCCAATGAACCAGGGGCTTTGGGCTTAATAGCCGCAATGGCGGGGACCACTTGTTCAGCTGCTGTTTTTATCGTTCGCAGTATTGTGGTTTCAGAAAAGGGGTGGGACATTGGGAATTTAAAAACTGAAAAAAGGGACGCTTTTGTGTCCGCATTTATGATGTTGTTCCTCAGTGCGGTGATCATGGCGGTAGCTGCTGGAACACTGCACGTGATGGGTCTTCACGTTACCGATACTCTTGACCTGATTCAACTATTCGAACCTATTGGGGGAAAGGTGGCGGCATTTATCCTCATAGCCGGTATTACCGGTGCAGCTTTGTCAACAATATTTCCAATCGTACTTATTGCCCCCTGGCTTATTGCCGATTACACCTCCAGACCAAGGGACATTAAGTCTCCTATGTTCCGGATTCTGGGAATAGCGGGTTTGTTTTTCGGGTTAGGCCTGCAGTTTATTGATGAGCGACCACCTGCAATGATGATATTTTCGCAAGCATTCCAGGCATTAATTCTACCGGCAGTTACCATTCCGATTCTTTACCTGATAAATAAGCGGTCTTTAATGAATGAGTACCAGGCATCAACAAAGATGAATTTCGGAATAGTTGGTGTACTATTATTTGGGCTGCTTACCAGCTATTTGGCAATCGTAGAGTTAATTTATTAGTGATAAATGAATTGATTCATCCGGTTTATGCTCGAAATGGATTACAAGTACATAAACGGTTCAAAGTAAACTAAAGAGGGTTCGAATGAGCAATTGGAATTTTGGTATTATAGGAGCTGGACTAATCGCTGATTTCCACGCCAGGGCAATTGGTGACATTCCCGGCGCCAGAGTGGTGGGATTTTGTGACAACGGATCCGGTAGAGCAAATATTCTAGCCTCTAAATATGGCGCTGCAGCCTTTAATGATTACCAGGAATTAATTAGCAACCACCATGTTAACATCATAGCAGTGGCCACTCCCAGCGGCTTTCACCTGGAACCAACGGTATTTGCCGCCACCCAAGGCAAACATGTTATCTGTGAGAAGCCATTGGAAGTTACTTTGGAAAGAATTGATCAAATGATCGAGGCTCATGAAAAATCGGGAACGTACTTAGGTGGTATTTTCCCGTATCGCTACCACCATAGTTTCAAGGTTTTGAAAAAGGCGATTTCGGAAGGCCGTTTTGGCAGGATTACATTTGCCGGAATTCAGGTACCATGGTGGAGAGATGATGGGTATTACCATGACAGCTGGCATGGTACCTGGAAATTGGACGGGGGTGGGGCCTTAATAAATCAATCTATTCATATGGTCGATTGTCTGTTGGACCTTATGGGACCTGTACAAGATGTGCAAGGATATATGGACCATCTGGGTCATGAAAAGATTGAAGCTGAAGATACTGCGGTGGCTATTCTAAGATTTGAGAATCAGGCGCTGGGATTGATTTATGGGACCACCGCATCATATCCCGGTCAGTTCAGAAACCTACAGATTACCGGCACCAATGGTACCGTGATCCAGGAGGAGGACAGCTTTAAGGTATGGAATTTTCGGGAAGAAAGGGAAGAAGATGATAGTATACGTAAGCAATTCGGAGGGATACACGGCGGTGGCGGTGTGTCTGATCCGGCAGCGATTCCATATGAGAATCATACCCGTAATATTGAGTCTTTTTTAGCTGCCATAGACCATAACAAGCCATTTAACATCGATGGCCGCGAGGCCAGGAAGTCCGTTGAATTGATTCTGAGGATCTATGAAAGATAACGAACAACTAAACCGTTTAATTAATAATTATGATGCCATGAAAATAAAGCCCGTACTCACTTTAGGAAAAATAATTGCTGCCGGTGCCTTGTTTATAGGTTTGATAGTGGCGTGCGGTCAAAATCAGCAAAAAAAGAATCAATTGGTTGTCCAGGAAACACCTGAAAACCATTGGGTAAACCTGTTTAATGGCATAAATCTGGAGGGCTGGGAGCTGAAACTGGATGGCGGCGAGTCAGAAGATGGTTCTATTCCATTTATCGTGGAGGATGGCATGATCGTATCTACCGCGGAGTTGGGTGCCCCGAACGGTTATTTATCCACTATCAAGGACTACTCCAACTTTATTTTGGAGTGGGAAGTAAAGATTGATACAACTTTAAATTCAGGCGTGCAGATACGAGGACAGGTCTGGGGAAAAGACACCACCACCACATATCTATCAGGAAATGGTGAAACTCAGCAAGGAACTTGGGAGGCAGGGACCGTTTGGGGTTACCAAATTGAAGTTGACCCATCGCACCGAAGATGGTCAGGAGGACTTTACGAACCTCGTAATCGAGGTTGGATAGTGGATCTGGTTGACAATAAGGAAGCGGGAAAAGCATTCGATCGTACTGGCTGGAATAGAATGAAAGTTGAGGTCAATAACACACATATTAAAACCTGGGTAAATGGGGTATTGGCTGTCGACACCAACGACGATGTTCTAAAAACCGGATTTATAGGGCTCCAGTATCACAAAGTTTACAACGAAACCCAGGACCATAAAAAGGTGTACTGGAGAAGGATTAGAATTATGGAATTATAGGCTGTGCCCATTACCATGATATTGCATATAGATCCACTTGTAAAAATTAGAAACCTGACCAAGGGGTTTGTTGTATTTTTATTCCCTGTGATACAAATAGTTTCTGCGGGCTGTTCAGCCCCGGGGGAGTCATCCGGATCAATCGATATTAGGATCTGGGATGAAAACAACCAATTGACTGCTGCCAGAGTCCGTGTTACCGACATGAATGGTACCTACCTGGCACCGGAGGGTCATCAGGCTGACTTCCGGATGACCACTTCAGGCGATCAGGAAAGTATTGAGAAAGATGTTCTACTGGACAATGATCGGAGGTTTGCTTATGTCGAGGGTGAATTTCAGATAAATCCAACAGTAGATTCTTTCAGAATAGAGGTTGTAAAAGGATTTCGATATAAAATATTTGACGATTCGTTATACCTCGAAAATTTCCCCGGAGGTATTGATGTTTATCTTGAAAAAGCCTTCGATGATATTCCGGAAGAGGGATGGTATACCGGTGATGTGCATGTTCATCATATAAATGTTGAATCGGCAATACTGGAAATGAAAGCGGAAGATTTGAATGTCTGCAATATTCTTATCTCCGACTTTACCAGGGATCATCAAAACTTTACAGGAAAGATCGAAACAGCATCAGACCCTGAGCACCTTATTTTTTACAATCAGGAGTATCGGGAAAATAGGCTGGGGCATATTAATCTACTAAATCTTACCGAAAGGCTTATTGAACCATCCGTCCAACCAAGAAGGCACCAATATCCGCTCAATATCGATGCTATGGATGAGGCCCATGCTCAGGGCGGACATGTTTCATGGGCACACTTTGCCGCCTGGCCGGGATTGGAAGGCCCATTGGGGGTAATACTTAAAAAGGTGGACGCAGTAGAATTGTTATGCACCATTGATCCGTTTCACGAACCTATTTTTGTCTCTGATGTTGTTCCTGAAGTAAGGATGAACTCAGGGTTGAAGCTTTGGTACCGGTTACTCAATTGTGGGTTTAATATTCCTGTAACCGCTGGCACTGATAAAATGGGAAATTTTGTTACTGTAGGTGCGAACAGGGTCTATGCTCAGGTAAAAGATGATTTCAACTATGAAAACTGGATAGATGCCTTGAATGAAGGCAGGACTTTTGTCAGTAATTCGCCATTCCTATCTTTCAAAGTGGACAATAATCCTCCGGGCACTATTCTGGATGGTTCCACCAATAAAGGACATCGGGTACAAGCTGAAGTATGGAGCCAAATGCCCATCGATAGGCTTGAAATTATTGCCAACGGAGAACTGGTTGCGGAGCTTTCAATACCAGCTGGAGTGTTTCATGGGAAAATTGACATCAACTACCAAACTGAGGAAAGCGTGTGGTTGGCCGCCAGGGCCTATCAACTTACCCAGAAAGATACTCGTAAGGGATTGAGTCTTTCACAGCGCAGGAATGAGGGCGGCGGCTCTACATATTTGAACAGATACTATGGTACGCTGCGACCTGAGGTTACATTTTCGCACACCAGCCCGGTTTATATCCAGATTGACGGGCAATCGGTAAGATCCAGGCACGATGCTAACTATTTCGTGCGCTATCTTCAGAACGTGATCAACTGGTTGGATGAGTCCGGTAGTTTTCCATCGGAAGCGGCAAAGCAAGAAGTACTTAAAGCTTTTGAACAGGGCAAGCAGAAATTTGCACTTCGTGCAAATAACAAATCCCAAAATACAAATAACAATTAAGTGCCAAATTTCAAATTCCAATCACTGCAGTTGCTGCAAACAAACGTGTTCTATTAGTCAAATATTCTATTGTTCACTTGTTCAAATGTTCACTTGTTCAAATGTTCACTTGTTCCCATGTTCAATTGTTCCCATGTTCAAATGTTCACTTGTTCAAATGTTCCCTACACCACCGGTTCCCATCCCTTGGCGTATTCTCTGCCCCACAAAGCACTGGCTTGGTCGTCATCAATAATGTGCCCGTTGGTGTGGTCGATTTGCAGGGTACGCCCTACTTGCTGGGCTATATTACCTAAATGACACAGTAGTACACTCTTATGGCCTTCTATTATGGGGGAGTTCAATTGTTCACCTTTTCGGATAGCATTCAAGGTATTTGTGGCATGATTATATGAAAGTTTATTGACACCTACCAGGTCAGCAGTATCCAGCGTGGAGTCACTGAGTAACTCCTTTATCTGCTTTCCGGATTTGTCATACAACCTGTAGCCATTGGTATTTACCAGCATATTGCCCTTGGTTCCTTGTATTAAGGTTCCGGTCATTTGATCATAGATGGGCATGCCATTGCGACTCAAGCACTCCCATGCTATTGATTTTTTATCACCGAATTCAAAAGCGGCGGTTTGAGTATCAGGAAATTCCCAGTCATCATCTACATGATACCGGCCGCCAGCTGAGGTAACTTTGGTAGGGTATTCAACGTCCAATAGCCAGCGGGCTACATCTATGGCATGTGTTCCATTATTACAGATTTCACCGGTGCCCCAATTTTTGAACCAGTGCCAATTATAATGAATGACATTGTCTCTGTAGTCTTCCCGGGGCGCTGGTCCTTGCCAAAGTTCATAATCAAGCTCCGCAGGTATGGCTGCTGTTTTACCATGACCTATGGATTCTCTTTTGTTTGAGTACCAGCATTTGGCGTGGTAAGTGTTGCCAATAAGCCCCTCTGCGATATCTTTAAGTGCAGCCGCAGTAAATATACCTGAACGCTGTTGGTTTCCCATTTGGACCACTTTGCCATACTTTTTCTGGGCTTCTACAATTAGTTCTCCTTCCCGTGCATTTTGCCCGCATGGCTTCTCAACATATACATTTTTCCCAGCCTGGAGGGCCATAATGGCTGCTGGAGCATGCCAATGATCCGGTGCGGCTATCACTAATAGATCCAGGTCTTTAGTCTCCAATACCTTTCGGATGTCCTTTTCACCTTTTGGTTTGGAGCCCTGAGTTTCATGTGCCATGGTCACAGTTTTGTCCACAACCTTGGAATCTACATCACAGATATGGGTAATCAGCACGTTGTCCCCCGCCATGAATACTTTGGTAAGGGCATGGCCGCGACTATTGGTCCCCATTACAGCTACATTGATTCTGTCGTTGGAACCGATGATCTGGGAGTAAGACTTTGCGGTGCTTAAGAAAGTTAGTCCTATACCTCCAACTACAGTGCTTTTTACAAATTTTCTTCTGGATGACATGACATTTCCTTTTGGTGGGACAGTAAATTAGTGAATCGATTTAGTTATATCTAACCGTTATTGATATATAATGAAGTGATGGCCTATACAGTTAACAATTGCATTAGTCCTGATGAATTTTGAACTCCAGGGTTATCTCTGGATGCGCTCCCGGTGCGGTTATCGCATTTAATACCTCAAAAACCACCACTACGGAGGACTTTATTTCTTTTGTTTTTATTTGAAGTTCCATCGACGAACGCGGCGGCACCTCTATGAGGTCACTATTGAGATTAAAAGTATATTCCGATGAATTACCTAGCACAAATTTTGCATCCGAGTTGTTTTTGATTTCCGCCACCAGCACCCTGGTATCAGTTATATAACGGGCATCCCCGGATTCCAGACAACTGTTAAGCAGGGGTCGTAATTCATTTTCATTTCCTATCAGATTGTTCCTGAACCAAGCCACCGTCCTTCGGGCTTGCAGGGCCTCCTTTATCGCTTCCTCAGTTCTGTCTTTAGCAAACACCAAAGTGACTGGCCGGTGCCCTCCATTGGGGATGTCATACAACCAGTCGATCAATCCATGTATATCCGAGGTACCCATTATGGTCAGGTTATTTTCCTGGGCTATGGCTAAAGCTTCCTGGGAATAATTTTCTCCATTTGCCACTTCAATCCCGTGCAGTAATCCTTCGGAAATTAGTGTTTTATGCATTTCAGTCAATTCAGCTATTCCATCTGATTTTTGTCGGGTCCAATATGGGTGGTTCCAGAAGATAAAAGCCCCTTGACTATTAGCTTCTCTATATGCTGCAATGGGATCATCAATAATCAGCTTATTAACATCTTTAACAAAAATAGCATTTGCATGTCCCGGTGGCATAGAACGGGTGATCTCGGCGCCATGGATTATTATCAAATCCTTGTCTTTGGCATATTCTTTGGCAATTTCAAAAGACCTGTTTCGATCAGGATGCGGAATATCCGCTTTATGAGGCTGGTACTCTATATGCTCAGTGAGCGCTATAACGTCTACACCATCCAGTATGGCTTCCTGAACTCTAATATCAGGCCATACGCTGCCATCAGAGAAGGCAGTATGTTGGTGCAGATCACACACCAGGGTCAGATAACCAGGAAGAACATCGGGAAAAGTAATTTTACGTGTCTGGGATAGTACCAGTTGTGGGGCTATTACCAGTAGAATAATGAGGCCTTTTTTCATAAGAGTTGTTTAAAATATTTAGTCATTTGGCTGTAATACTGACAGCTTGCATCATTTTATGAAAAATTTCCGTATTTTCATAAATCCCGCGAAAAAGTTCTGATCCGGGACCATATGCCGCAACTGGTATTAAGGTTGTAGAGTGGCTGCCGGTGGAAAAAGTTGTTTTTATTTCGTTGTAATTTTCGCCTGCTGCCAAAGTGAAACCACCGGTCTCATGATCGGCAGTCACAATTACCAAAGTATTTCCATCCTTTTCTGCAAAATCGAGGGCTATTCCAATTGCTTCATCAAAATCGATCATTTCCGATACCAGAAAATCCGCATTATTGCCATGGCCTCCCCAATCGATCATACTGCCTTCTGCCATAAGAAAGAAATTTTCACTACCAGTTGATAAGTAATTCAGCGCTAGTTTAGTAGCCTGCGGCAGAAAATCTCCTCGCCCCTCTATTACCGGAGGCAGATGTTCTGATGCTAATAAGTAGGCATATTTTTTATTTGGATCTACGGTTGCGCTTAGCTGCTCAGTTTGAAGGGTAAAACCATTATTTTTCAGGGTTTGTAGATAGTCCTTACCATCTGATCTGGTAGAGTCGTCGAAAAAGCCCAGGCCGCCCCCTGCAATAAAATCTATTTCCGAGTTGCTCAGTTGTGCTGCAATCTCCTCTTCCATTCCCCTGGATTTTACATGCGCATAAAAACAAGCGGGAGTTGCATGTGTTATGGAGGAAGTCGAAATCACACCTGTCTTCCACTTTTCATTAGAAAGTATTTCTACAATGGTTGATATAGATACAGTATCGCTATCTACTCCAATGGCGCCGTTATAGGTTTTTTTACCGGCGGAAAAGGCGGTGGCCCCGGCTGCAGAATCTGTAATTCGAACAGTTGAGGAGGTTTTCATCAGACCTATATTATTGAAACGGGCAAAATGTGGCAGAGATTCCTTAAAGTAGAACGCTGAAGATATTTGACTAAGACCCATTCCATCCCCTATCAACAGGATAATGTTTTTTGCCGCCGGAGATGTTCTGATTTGCTGCGGGTTTGATGGAATCAGATGATCATAGGACCGGGAAGTGACCGTGTTTTCCTGGTTGGGTTTTTGACTGTATACCATTCCGACTGGTAACAATATCAATGTTAGTAGTAGGCTTATCTTCACGGGGTGGAACACTTTAAATCGACTTGATTGAATGAATATAATTGAGAAATGTAATAAAGAAAAAGTAAAAGTAGATATATTGACATAAAAGAAGTTGCTTTTGGCCAATCTGGTTCAATAAATAACTGATCAATGAGTAAAATTATAACCACCCTGGTTTTGCAGGTGGCTCTATGTCATGCAATTGCACAGGATATACGCAAAAGTCATACCGTAACCAGAATAGATGAATCAATTTCAATAGATGCTAATTGGCAAAAGCCTGTATGGCAAGGCATAAAAGCCATTAGTTTAAAAAACTATATGGGAGAAAAGCCTGAACATTTTCCGGAAGTTCAGGCGAAAATAGCCTATGATGATGAAAATCTATACCTGATTTGGCGCGTTGACGATCAATATGTACGAGCTGTGGC
>QIEB01000129.1 GCA_003229495.1 Flammeovirgaceae bacterium | reverse complement strand
CACTGGCAGTGATCACATGGGTGCCCACCGTCAAACTGGTAAGGCTGAATGAAGCACCACTGCCGATTCCCCCATCCAGATCCGAGGTCCAACTCAAACTTCCAGCTAAATTGCCCTGCTCCGGGTCAACAGCCGTCCCACTAAATGTCAGGTTGGTGCCGAAGTCTACCGATGTACCATCTGCAGGGGCTGTTATGGTAACCGTAGGAGCCGCATTTGGAGCTGTTACAGTCACGGTAACTGCATCGTTCCCCATCAAGCCGCCAGCATCCGATACACTAGCGGTAATACTTTGTGTGCCCACTGATAGCGAGCTGGTACTAAATGAGGCTCCTGATCCAATGCCTCCATCCAAGCTGGCCATCCATGTTAAGCCAGGAGATAAATCCCCTTCTTCCGTGTCGTTGGCGGTTGCAGCAAATGTTAAATTGGTGCCTTCCTCCACTGAGGTGCCATCAGCTGGTTCAGTTATGGTCACAGTTGGGGGTGTATTGGTAATTTCTACAATTATAACATCATTTCCTTCCAGCCCTCCGCCATCCTGGGCGGTAGCGGTAATGATATGAGTACCCACCGATAGGATGGTACTGCTAAATGATGCTTCATTTCCTATGTTTCCGTCAAGATCAGATTCCCATGATATGCCGGCTGACAAGTCCCCGTCTTCTGCATCGTCGGCGGTGCCGGCAAAAGTGATACTGGCACCCATTTGCTCAGAAGTGCCATCTGCCGGGGCCGTTATGGTGACTGTAGGTGCAGTATTGTTTATGGTCACCGTAATATTGTCACTGCCTGACAAGCTACCGCTGTCCGTTACGCTGGCAGTGATCACATGGGTGCCAACTGTCAAACTGGTGGTGCTGAATGATGCCCCGCTGCCAATAATTCCATCCAAATCCGAACTCCAACTTAGACTACCTGATAGGTCTCCATCCTCGGTATCTATGGCCGTCCCACTAAATGTTAGGTTGGTGCCGAAATCTACAGAAGTGCCATCTGCCGGGGCCGTTATGGTGACTGTAGGTGCAGTATTGGGGGCTGTCACCGTCACGTTTACTACATCGCTGCCCGGCAGTCCCCCGCTGTCCGTTACGCTAGCAGTGATCACATGGGTGCCAACTGTCAAACTGGTGGTACTGAATGATGCCCCGCTGCCAATAATTCCATCCAAATCCGAACTCCAACTTAAACTACCTGATAGGTCTCCGTCCTCAGTATCTGTGGCTGTTCCGCTAAATGTTAGGTTGGTGCCGAAATCTACAGAAGTGCCATCTGCCGGGGCGGTGATGATGACCACCGGGGGTGTATTGTTTATGGTCACCGTAATATTATCGCTGCCTGGCAAGCCACCGCTGTCCGTTACGCTAGCAGTGATCACATGGGTGCCAACTGTCAAACTGGTGGTGCTGAATGATGCCCCGCTACCAATACTTCCATCCAGATCCGAGCTCCAACTTAAACTACCTGAAATGTCTCCATCCTCCGTATCTGTGGCCGTTCCGTTAAATGTCAGGTTGGTGCCGAAATCCACAGTAAATCCATCTATTGGGGCGGTGATGATGACCACCGGGGGTGTGTCGTTGTCATTGATGGTTGCAGTATGAACAGTAATGGTCCCTAAACTGCCTAATGAAGGAGCACCCAGAGTGATCTCAACAGTTTCACTGCTTTCCGTTTGGGCATCATCATTTACAGTAATTACTATATCAGTAGTCAGTTGGCCAGCAGCAATAGTTACCGGACTGGTGGTTATGGTATAATCATCTACAGGCCCTTCAGTAGCGGACCCGGCCAAAGTAAATGGAACGTCAATATTAGATCCCGATGCAACATCAAGCTGAACAGTTACTGTAAATGTCCCCACAGATTCTAATCCGCTCTGAGATGCCAAAGTGAAGTCTACCACCTGAGCCAGTCCTGGAACGCCGAGCAGCAGGAAAGATAGTAATGCTATGCCAAACCTCTTTATTTCCATTTTAATCACTGGACGTTAATTAGGGGTATTTGGTGGCGCTGGTAATACTTTTGGCTCTACAGGTCCTTCATCCGTTAGGGTAATCACGATGGGTGTGATAATTGCAAAGGGGAGCAGTTTAAGCAGTAAAGGTATTTTTCGATGTATCGAGAACTCTGTACCTGTGTCTGTCTGGCTGGAAGAGGTACTATTTATCTTAACAGAATAACCCTTTCCAGGTTTAGTTGAAGAAGGGACCGCCCATTCATACTGTCCATCGTTAATAGTATTGGATATGGTACTAATCTTCCTACCATCGCGGTATAGCTGAATATCCACATGTTCACCGGTATTGGTTCCCCTCCAGGTAATAATATGTTGCTTTCCCCGGGTTATGGTATTTTTCTCAGGGAATGCCACACTAATGGGAGTAAATGTTAATTCCGCTCTAACTTCAAAGGTTAACTCTCCTGCGTATGCCACCAACTCTTTACTAATATCCCAGTCAATAAATTTATTTATTCCCGCCTCCACCTGTTCTCCAACATAGCCATCTACATATTCCAATGGAAAGCTAAATTGATTAGTAGAACTATAAAGTCTAACCGTAAATAACTGACCGGGTACCTCTCCGTTTAGATCATACGCTACCCGTACAATAGTTTCATCCAGTTGATTTGCGGTGATGTTGGCGACCTGCTGCCCTGACACATGTAAACTTAAAAAACCTATCAGTGCTACTAAAAAGGGCAATTTTCTCATTTCAGGCCTTTTTTTTTAGAAAAGCGAAATGCAAGTTACTTAATTGTGACAAAGTGCACAAATAATTGAATTATTTCTCTGAAAAGTACCAATTAGAGGCTCGAAATTCTATTATTTGGGGATTGGAAAGGAGTGGACTCCTTTTATTTTTCTTCTTTGGGGACCTTTTTTTTGCGGACCTTGATCTTCAATTCATCCGACTTTCCATCATGGTCGGCAACTATCACATCTCCTTCCACTATGTCTCCTCTCAAAATCTCTTCCGCCAGTACGTCTTCAAGGAATTTCTGAATAGCCCTGTTTAAAGGTCGGGCCCCGTATTGAGGGTCATACCCTTTTTCTGCCAGGAAATCTTTGGCCTTGGCAGTTAGTTCTACTTTATAGCCCAGTTCTTTAATACGAGAGTATAGATTGCCAAGAGTAATATCAATAATTTTATGAATATCCTCTCTTTTCAGTGAATTGAAAACAATCACATCATCAAGCCGGTTGAGGAACTCCGGACTAAATGTTTTTTTCAACGCCTTCTGAATAGTTGAACGCATTATCTCGTCCATATTCTCTTCTTTTGCGCTAGAGGAGAACCCAATACCTGCCCCAAAGTCTTTTAGATCACGAGCTCCAATATTGGAGGTCATAATTATAATAGTATTCCTGAAATCCACTTTGCGCCCAAGGCCATCGGTCAATATCCCATCATCCATTACCTGAAGAAGAATATTAAATACATCAGGATGAGCTTTTTCGATCTCATCAAGCAGTACTACACTGTAAGGTTTCCGACGTACTTTCTCTGTGAGTTGCCCTCCTTCTTCATATCCTACATATCCTGGAGGTGCCCCTACCAGTCGAGAGACGCTGAATTTCTCCATGTATTCACTCATATCGACTCGGATCAGTGCGTCATCCTTATCAAAAAGATAGGACGCCAGTACTTTGGCCAGTTCGGTTTTCCCAACACCTGTAGGTCCCAGGAAAACAAAAGAACCTATAGGCTTGCGTGGATCCTTAAGACCAACGCGGGTTCTTTGTATAGCTTTTACCAACTTTCCAATGGCATCTTCCTGACCCACCACCATTTTGGTTAGCATTTCACCCATACCTAATAGTTTTAGACTCTCCTTTTGAGCTATTCTATTAGTGGGAATGCCTGTCATCATCCCAATAATTTCCGCCACACTCTCTTCATCAACCAGATAGCGTTTGGTTTTAGTCTCCTCCTCCCATTTCAGTTTTGCGGTATCCAATTGCTCGATTAATTTTTTCTCTTTATCTCGAAGTTGAGCAGCCTCTTCGTATTTTTGGCTCTTTACTACCCTGTTCTTTTCCTTTTTAATATCCTCGATAGCTTCTTCCAGCTTTACCACATCATCGGGTACATAAATATTGTTAATGTGGACTCTCGATCCAGCCTCATCCAATACATCTATGGCCTTGTCTGGAAGATACCGATCACTGATATACCTGTCTGAGAGCTTTACGCAAGCGTGAATTGCTTCATCTGTATAGTTTACGTGATGATGGTCTTCATATTTGTCTTTAATATTAACTAAGATTTCAATGGTTTCTTCCGGTGTAGTTGGATCTACCATTACCATTTGGAACCTTCGGGCCAACGCTCCGTCTTTTTCAATATACTGGCGGTATTCATCCAGAGTAGTAGCACCGATGCATTGTATCTCTCCCCTGGCTAATGCTGGTTTGAACATATTCGAAGCGTCCAAAGATCCGGAAGCGCCTCCTGCCCCAACAATGGTGTGAAGTTCATCGATAAACAAGATTACTTCAGGAGATTTCTCCAACTCATTCATAACAGCTTTCATGCGCTCCTCAAATTGGCCACGATATTTAGTTCCAGCCACCAGGGAAGCCAAATCTAGAGTGACAACACGCTTCCCAAATAACACTCTGGACACCTTCTTTTGTATGATCCGCAAGGCCAGTCCCTCAGCAATCGCTGTTTTACCAACACCAGGTTCTCCTATTAAAATGGGGTTATTCTTTTTGCGCCTGCTCAGAATTTGAGCGACGCGTTCTATTTCTTTTTCCCTTCCAACTATAGGGTCAAGTTTGTCGTCTTCCGCCATTTTGGTCAGGTCCCTGCCGAAATTATCAAGCACCGGGGTGCGAGACTTCTCAGAACCTTTGCCTGGTTCTTTTGAGGAGGAAGAGCTTCCAAATATTCTCGATGAATCATCATCAGGATCGTCAGTCTCGGAAGAGGCCATTGGGTTGTCTGTCTGGTACTCCAACAGTTCTTTAACCACTTCATAATTCACTTCAAACTTTTCCATTATCTGGGAGGCAATGTTGTCCTCATCTCGAAGTATCGACAACAATAGATGTTCAGTCCCGATAAGTTGGCTTTTAAATATTTTGGCTTCCAGATAGGTGATCTTAAGTACCTTTTCTGATTGTCGGGTTAAAGGTATATTGGATAGGTTCTTTACTTCCTTGGTAGCAGTACCTTTGGTAGCCTGTTCAATAGCAACCCGCAAGTCATCAATGGAAACACCTAGTTTTTGAAGCAAACTGATGGCAACTCCTTCTCCTTCACGGATCATTCCTAATAGTAGATGTTCGGTACCAATGTAGTCGTGGGCCAAACGCAAAGCTTCTTCCCTGCTTAGGGAAATAACCTCTTTTACTCTATTGGAAAATTTAGCCTCCATTATAAAAACACTAAAACTAGTTGATGTAAATGTATATCGATTAGATTTATTATGCCATAAATTAAAACAATTTTTCTAATTACAGAACAATCAAAAAAGCCAGAAAATTCCACTTATGGTTTGCTGTTTCCCAGAACCTGTCTGGCTGACCCACCTTCACAAAATAGCAAATCAATAATACTTAAATTACCCACAAATTTATTGCCAAAAATTTGATTATAGTTACATGGCTTATAAAAGGGATTATTTTCCAGAGCTTTTTTTGGGTGAATTTTTGACCTCCAATCAACGGTGTCTACACCGGTTTCTGCAGCATAACCTGAAGTCTGTTCGAAAGGAATGTTAATGTCAAGGAGTTTTTTACAAAGAATTAGCAACTCCAGATTGAGATCCAAAAGGAATTCAAATTTTTTGTGGTATACTTCCTCAAATAGGAATCCAAAATGTTCGAAAAAAGGAGCGTTCCCGTAGGCAGTTTTAATGGTTCGCCAATGGTCCTTAGCCCATTTTTGACGGTGATCTATTCTAACATCTTTCATCTTGATCTTGCCCCCTGGCTGCAACACCGGGAGGTATAGTTCTAATGGGCCCTGAGCAGTGAGGATTCGGCACCTATTCCGATAGGTCTGTTTCAGGTAGTTTTCATGGCATTCAAGCACTAGCTTTTCCACCGTATCAATTACCGCAAAGTATTCAATACAAGGGAGGTATTGCGGTTCAATTAATAAACTATGCATGAAATCAGGAGAAGATCAAAGACAAAAATATTCAAATAACCGGTTTTCTGAAGTAATTGTTATTTTTGAGCCATGAAGGGTAGGAAAATATTAATCCTGGTTATAGTAATATTCAGTGTGTTGCTGAGCTCATTTTCATTTTATGTTTATCAGGTTATCAAAACTCCAAATATATTAGTTCAGCAAGAAGATACTTTTTTCTACATTTATCCGGGGACCACCTTCAAACAGCTTCAGGACTCATTACATCACAAAAGTATTGTACACGATTTGATTTCATTCAGCATGCTGGCCAAATTCAAAGGCTATGATAAGGTCATTAAACCAGGCCGATATCTTCTAAAAAGCGAAATGACCAATATCGAGGCAATTGACCTGTTGCGCTCCGGCAATCAAGTACCCGTTAACATCACTTTCAACAATGTGCGACTGGTTTCTGAACTGGCGGAAAAAATATGTACGAATATTGCTTTAGCGCCTGAAGAATTCAATCAACTGCTGACAGATTCTGTGGTGATTGAATCCTATGGATTTAACGAGGAAAATTTACTTTCCATGTTCATTCCCAACACTTACGAAGTTTACTGGGATATTTCCGCAACTGCTCTAATGGACAGGATATATAACGAGTATCAAAATTTTTGGGATGAAAAGAAAAAAGAAAAAGCACGATCAATGGGTTTGTCTCCCATAGAGGTTTCCGTGCTGGCATCAATCGTAAATGCCGAAAGTCAGCAACATGATGATGAGTTGCCAAGAATAGCTGGATTATACATAAACAGGCTTGATCGAGATATTGCGTTACAGGCAGATCCGACCTTGGTTTATGCAGTAGGAGACTTTACTATTAGGCGAGTATTGAATGAACATAGGGAAATTGATTCTCCTTACAATACCTACATGTATACAGGCCTTCCTCCCGGACCAATAAGGGCTCCCTCAATTGCTGCAATAATGGGTGTCCTTAACTATGAGGCTCATAACTATCTATATATGTGTGCGAAAGAAGACTTTTCGGGATATCACAACTTTGCCACTAACTTATCTCAGCATTCGAGAAATGCCAGATTGTACCAAAACGCGTTGAATAAGGCCAAACTTTACCGCTAATGTATTTATTTAATACTCAACTTAGGGTGAGATATGCTGACACGGATCAAATGGGATATGTGTACTATGGGAATTACGCTGCCTATTACGAAGTTGCCAGAGTCGAAAGCCTAAGACATTTGGGCTATGCTTATCGAGACCTTGAACACCAGGGGATAATGATGCCTGTACTTGAAAATCATTCCCGATTCTTACAGCCTGCCAAGTATGACGAACTGCTTCGTATTGAAGTGACTATGAAAGAGCCGCCTAGCGTACGAATCCAGTTCTTCTATAAGATATTTAATGAAGAAGATAAGCTGATACATACCGGCAATACACTATTGGCTTTTGTTAAGATGGATTCGGGAAGGCCCTGCCGTCCGCCCAAGATCCTATTGGAACTTTTCAATCCTTTTTTCAATGAAACGAAAGATCTTAAATAAGATCACAAATTCAACTCCTTATCTAAACCTCATATCCTTGTTGAAAAGGATAAGGTTTCAACGAAAAGGCGTCTCTTTATATGATATTATTGAGGTTTTCATTGACAAATTACGCAATGATGAAATAATTACCCGAGCAAACGGAGTGGCTTTTAATTTTACACTGGCCATTTTCCCGGCGATCATATTTATTTTCACCCTGATTCCGTATATCCAGATCGCTCATTTGCCGGACCTCGATCAAGAAATAATGCTGTTTCTTGAAGGTTGGATGCCAGCGTCAATGTACGATGTAGCTTCCAGTACCATTGAGGACATAATCAGTAACCGTCGAAGTGGGCTGCTTTCATTTGGTTTCTTGTTCTCACTATTTCTAGCCACTAATGGGATGATGTCACTGATGAAGGCCTTTAATAAATGTTATAGAACTGTAGAAAGTCGTAGTTTTTTTCAATCGCGATTTATCGCCACCTCACTTACCTTCATGCTGGCAGTAGTACTTTTCTTTGCCATGCTGCTTTTGGTAATTGGGCAGCAGGCTATAAATTTTCTTGAAACCGCTCCCTGGATAGACATAGAACGTTATGTGTTCATTTTGGTATTGGCCCTGAGGTTTATTGTATTGTTTTTCATATTCCTGGTAGCCATCTCCTCCATATATTATTTGGCCCCTGCAGTTCATGACCGCTGGCAATTCTTCTCACCGGGATCTTTAACCGCCGCATTTTTAAGCCTGGTGGTTACTTTCGGTTTTACTTATTACGTAAACAATTTTGCCGCTTACAATAAATTTTATGGTTCCATCGGGGTCTTGATTGCACTGATGGTCTGGCTGTCATTGTTATCGGTAATCATGTTAATTGGTTTCGAAATCAATGCTTCCATAGATAAATCCTCCAGGAGTAATACTTTGTCAAATTCTTAAAAAAGGCACGGCTAGTTAAGTTTGTCTTTGTATTAATTCAAATTATCATTTAGTTTTGCAGACCACTGCAAAATACCCCAGAGGGTTGGCGGAGTGGTCGAACGCGGCGGTCTTGAAAACCGTTGTACCGCGAGGTACCGGGGGTTCGAATCCCTCACCCTCTGCAAACGAGAAGCCTTGTACGAAGTACGGGGCTTTTTATTTGGAAGCGACGGAAGCGCAGCTTCCAGGAGGGCATAAATAAAAACCACACCCGAGTGAAACTCAATTCACCCATCGGCAAGTTTGGATTAAACTTCACTGATTTTATGAAAACCTGATAAATGTCATTGTACGATAAGCCAAAGTTTTTGATTTTTTAGTCCTAACATTAAATTGTAAATTTCTAATGCAACGGAAGAGCCTTTGATGTCATGTCTTTGAAACGACCTAAAAAAAACTCTAAAAGAAGCGAGTGGCAACATAATCTTGTATTATTTGTCTCCGGGTTATTGTTATTCGAAACTCTTACTGGACTTTCTATTTATTTTCTCCCTTTCAGCGTGTCCAATCAAGTAATGGTTTTAATGCACACAATAA
>QIEB01000130.1 GCA_003229495.1 Flammeovirgaceae bacterium | reverse complement strand
CCAAACATTCCCAGATTGGAAATAGTAAAAGTACTTCCCTCCCAATGACTTGGCTGTAATTTTTTCTCAGCTGCCATTTTAGCCAACTCTTTAACTTCTGAAGCTATATGTGATAAGTTTTTGTTATCGGCGAATCTGACTACAGGTACTAATAGGCCGTCATCAACGGCTACTGCTACCCCAATATGAATATGTCGGTTTTTGCGAATTTTATCCCCTAAATAGGAGATGTTTACCCCCGGATTCTGTCGTATTGCAGCTGCTGTAGCCTTAATTACCAGATCATTGAATGAAATCTTTACTGGCGATATCTCATTTAGACTCTTTCTGGCCTCCATAGCTTTATCCATATTGCTTTCAGCCAACCGTTTCGCAATGGTTTTTCTCATTTGGCTGAGCGGGACTTCTTCGGATTGTTCTTGCCCCATAACTTGAGGAATAGTTACCTCGGATTCAGAGGTAGACAGTTCCGGCTGATAATTTTCAACATCACGTCTAACGATCCGACCGTTTTCGGTCGATCCCGTAATATTACTTAGATCATATCCCTTTTCAATCGCTAATCTTCGTGCCAATGGAGATGCTTTAACTCTTCCTCTCTCATTTGCATTGGTGGCAGGTGGGATTGATGCCGTGACCGGGGGCTCCACTGGTGCTTCCACCAATGTTGTAGCTGGTTCAGAGGAATCAGAAGTGACCTTTTGCTGATGCGCCTCTAGTAACAATTGAAAGTTTGCCCCTTTTTCTCCTATAACGGCAATTACTGCATCTACAGGGACCGTCGCACCTTCTTCAGCCCCAATATGAAGCAATATGCCGTCCTCATAGGCTTCCAGTTCCATGGTAGCCTTATCGGTATCAACTTCTGCTAAAATATCTCCTGCACTGACCTCATCGCCTACTTTCATTAGCCAGGCGGTAATTGTCCCATCTGTCATGGTATCACTCATCTTAGGCATGGTGATCACCGTTGCATTTATTCCGGATGTATCGATTTTATCATCGGGATCCACGGCGATTTCAGGTACAACGTCTGGCTGTACAACCTCAGGCTCTTTAGTGGTCTCACTATTATTTGCAGTATTTTCTTGCAACAGTGCCTGAAAGTCCTCTCCCTTTTCTCCGATTACCGCAATCACTCCATCCACAGGCACAGCCTCCTGTTCTTTTACCCCAATATGCAACAAAACCCCATCCTCGTAAGATTCTAGTTCCATGGTAGCTTTGTCAGTTTCTACCTCTGCCAGAATATCTCCTGATTTAATTATGTCTCCTTCTTTTACCAACCATGCCGCGATCACACCCTCTTCCATGGTGTCACTCATCTTGGGCATTCTGATTACTTCGGCCATAATTTACCAATCATTAAAGGCATAAAATTAGACTTATTTCCTCCATTATCAATATTAAGAAGGCTATTTATTGTTAGTTATTTTATTAGCTAAAACCTAATACTTGAAATAAAAAACTCCGCGAAATAATCACTTTCATCCACTTTTCTTCCAAGTCTTATACCGAGGCCAACATCGACCAATCGTATAAGTCTAAAGTCCGTAATCAGTTCAAGTCCATAAGACCTTAACCGGGTATCGACATCCAGTAATCTTCCTTCACTGTGATCATAAAATATATTTCCCCTGACCCTCTTGAAATAGGCTATCGACCCCGCAGCAAGGTCAGGATACCACAGAGGCAAGCTGTAATTTGCTGAAAATCTGTAAATTCGTTCGAAAGGCCTGCTTGCATAGCCCCTGGCATTAGTAAACAGGTCTTCAAATCGGTAGGCATCAACTATTTCTTCCTGTTGATAGCCCCCCGTTAAAAACAAGGAGTGATTGCGAATTACTCCTGGAAAAAATAGCGAGGAATTAGCTGTGAATATGTCACCTTCATTCTCCGTCTCTCCTATGGTTTGTTGATAATTGACAGCTAGGGACTGGGCCCACCTGGGAAATATATTCTGAAGCGCTCTGGTTTGGGATCTTTGAAAATTAAAATTTAGGTCCATCGAGCCAAAACCCTCATCACGGGCCCTGTCGGTAAAATCATCCAGATAATTTACTATTAAATATCTGTAACTTGATTTCAATGTAATGTTGGACGAATGGCTGCCATGGGTAATATTGATTGGCACCCGGACTCCAGCGGCAAATGCGTGTTCCTTCCAACTGCCGTTATAACCAATTATACTTAATGTATCGGTAGTGCTTATCAGAATATCACTCTGCCGCTGTCCGGTACTAATATCTACATCTAATATCGGAAAAAGCGGCCCATAGCTAAGTCGCCCTTGTGTCTTCCAACTATTTTCATTGGTGTTATAGGTAAATTGTCCGATTATGGCGGTAGTGCTCATTATATTCTTTGATAAGATACCTACTCCAAATTCTTCCGTGGTCACATACGGGTACCAGGAATGAATAGTAAGCAGACCTTTAGTGAAATAATTAAAAGGCCTGGAAGGGTAACTTTTATTGGCTACTCTGGTGGTAATATCACCCACTTCCAGTGGCAACATTTTTTTAAAATAATTTGACCCCAGATTTTCCTCAGTGACAGGTTGCCGCCAAAGTGCATCGGTCAGAACCACCTCCTTAGTTTGGAAGCCCATAGCAGTGTAATCGCTGTAAGCCAATTTTTTTCCATCGGGTGATACTGCTGGGTCAAACGCTCCAAATTGACTATTGGTAATTTGAAAAATTTCAGAAGTGGAGGTATCAAGAGCAAATATGTTTTGAACACCCGTGAGTGAGCTGGAAAAATACACATACTTTCCTTTAGGAAATATCCGATCTATAGTTCCTTCCATTGAAGAGCTAAGTTCCCTCCATGAATGATTCAAAAAATCATATGACCGGAGATAGTTGCCCTCTGAATCTCTTCCAGCCACCACTATGGTCCGGTTATCATCTCTCCATCGGGGAAATGATATAAAATCCTCAGGATCTACTGCGGTTCGATGTTGCTCCTTACCAGTTTTAACGTCTATTATAACTAAATTTACTTCACCTGAAGCTGCTGCTTCCACCGCTGCAATCCATTTGCCATCAGGTGATATACCGGGGGCATGCAATTTACTTTTGCAAGTGATCTTACGAAGTATTCCGGTCTCGAAATCATATAGCCTGATAATACTATAAGTCTCATTGAACCACCTTGGATGAAACCTTATTTCACTCCAAACCATCTTACCCCCTCCTATACTGTAATTGTCCCCAAGTCCTACGCCCGGTATGAACAGTTTGGATTCTTGACCATTCTTCACCCTATATATAGTACGAATCTGGTTCAATGCTGACTTCTGGACGATCAAGCTATTGTCCTTGAGATAGTTAGGAAACCTATAATTTGTAAAAACTTTTTTTGGTTTTTCAGTGACTAATTTGTCAATCACTGGCTTTATCTCACGGTCTTGTTTTCTCCACCAACTGTCAACATCATTCATTGCCTTGAAATAAAGTTCCTTGGTAGATAACCCTGTAGCCTTTTTTACTGCTTTGCTAAATCGGTATAGACCTGGTTTGGAATAGGTGTCTGTCAAAACATCATCCCAAATGTTTTTCCCATAATTTCTGCGAGCAAAAGTGGTCATATGATAACCCAGATTATAATGACTGGGCACAAAATCCTTGAATGATCGAAATGAAGCTTTTTCATAATTGTATTTCAATCCTGATAGTCTCATTGCCCGATATGCGCGCTCGAAATCAGGGGTCCTGCCCCTACCCCCATTAGAAAAAACAGTTTCAGCATAAACAGCATCTCCTTCTAAAAACCATCTTGGTTGAACCGCCCTGCTGTAGAAACTCCATCCTGATTGACCGAAAAGAGTCCTTAGTATTTTTCCTGCAAAGCCGTTCCTGCCATTAGCAATTTGCTGTACATGACGGTATTCATGAATAGTTAACATATCTATCCAGGGTGTCACTCCTACGAATTGAAATTGAGGAGGATTCAAAAAATACTCTGATCGCCATGGTCCTAGAGCTACGAATCCATTAGAAATCACTGTTTGATTTTGAAGGATAATGGGAATTTTAACCGCTGGATGGTTCAACCTCAGACTGTCATTAGCCAAAATAAAATCCAATAAGTTTGCCACCCTAAAAGCGTCTTGTTGGCGGTTTGAAGGAAAAATTACCTGATAATTTTGAGCATCGATCTGTTGCCAGGAAATCCCGGGAGCGTTGAGTCCAACGTTTACCTGAGCTTTTATGCTCACTATAGCAATAATCCATACCAGAACACTAACAGTCAGCCTAAGTTTATTGATTCGGATATTCATTGCTATCTTTAAACTGCACCGAAAATAATCAAAAATACCAATTCATACTGGAACGTATTGAAATACATCAGGGATATAAAGCCACCCTTTATGCAATTTAATGGTCATTTACAGACTATTGTTCCCGCGCTCTTTAGAAAAGTCCTGGGCTTTGACTATTTCCGTGAACGGATCAATACAGCAGACGGAGATTTTTTGGATTTAGATTGGGGGCTTAGTGCTAGCAGCAATCTTCTAATAATTAGTCACGGTCTTGAGGGTAACTCCTCCAAGGCCTATGTAAAAGGTATGGCAAATTATTTTTATGAAAATGGTTGGAATGTTTTAGCCTGGAACTATCGTGGATGCAGCGACGAGGTCAACCGGAAAATCCGGTTCTATCACAGCGGGGCCACCAACGATCTGGATACGGTTATAAATCACGTCGCTGACAACTATAACTTTACGAAAATCCATCTGCTGGGATTTAGCTTGGGAGGTAACCTGGTATTAAAATATCTTGGGGAAAGAGGAACATCAGTCATGAAGAACATCCACAAGGCAATAGGCATCTCTGTTCCCACAGACCTTTATGCCAGCTGTTTGAAGTTATCCAGGGGTTTCAATCATATTTATGGCCTCCGGTTTCTCAACCAATTGAAGAATAAGGTGAAAAAAAAATCTGAATATTTCCCGGACCATTTCGATTTAATATCTTTAAAAAAAATCCAGCGACTAATTGATTTCGACGACTCTTTTACAGCTCCCATCCATGGATTTGACAATGCGCTCCACTACTACCACGAATGTAGCGCTCAGCGGTTCATATTGAACATTAGAATTCCCACCATCATCCTTAATGCCAAGAATGATCCATTCCTTGCACCTTCCTGTTATCCTGAACGAACTTTAAGAAGGCACCCATTCGTGGAACTAATAACTCCATCAAATGGTGGCCACTGTGGATTCGCTGATAGAGGTCTTGACAGTGGATACTGGTCTGAAGCCCTTGCTTGGTATTATATGAACAGATAGGTGTTTGGCATTGCTGGATTTATATAGAAATAGTTAATTTTATAACCTATGCTTGAAAGATATAGTATTGCAGCTTCTAAGGAAGTACTAGCGAAACGATTCCCGGAAGTAGAAGTTACTGAGGCCTATTCTCCCAGATACAATGCTGCACCCAGTCAACTTTTGCCGGTGGTAACCAATGAAAACTCTAAGGGCTTTTCGTTTTTCTACTGGGGAACGGCCCCAAAATGGTCCCGAAATAAAACAATTAGTCAAAAGTTGATAAATGCTGCACTGGAAGAGCTAGATGAAAAACCCACTTACAGAAAAGCACTTTCAAATCATCGATGTTTGGTTCCTGCCGATGGTTTTTATTGCTGGAAAAGCATTGGAAAAAAAAGTCGCATTCCCTACCGCATAATTCTTAATCAGGGGGTCCCGTTCTATATGGCAGGACTATGGGAAGAATATCAAGACGAGTCAGATGAAGTGATTCACACCTTTTCAATTATTACTACTCCTGCCAACGACCTGCTAGCTCCTGTCAGCGACCGAATGCCTGCTATACTGTTAAGCAACAGCGAATCAACATGGTTGGACAGCAGCAGCACCACGGAGACCTTAATGGAAATGCTGCAACCTTGTCCTTCTGAACAAATGGGAATGTACACGGTATCGCCAATGATCGATTCAAATTCATTGGACCTGCCATCGATGGTCCAGCCGGCTCCCCCGGTGGATCAGTTTGGAAATTTCACCCTATTCAATTAACTCTTTTTTAGCTAAGACCCATGGGTGGCTTTTGAAGTTTATACATTGAACGTATATTTGCTGCTACTGATTTCTAGGAATTAACAGGGATGACAAAGGCAAAGGTGATTGGCATGGGGCATTATCTCCCAGATCGAGTGGTGACCAATTTCGATTTGGAAAAAGTAATGGATACCAGTGACCAGTGGATCAAAGAGCGGACTGGTATTTCTGAACGTAGATTTTTCGATCCCGAAAAGGATACGGTAGCCAATATGGCTGCCAGGGCCTCACTTTCGGCATTGGAACAGTCTGGAATTGACATCAAAGACATCGAATTCATAGTGTTCGCTACCATTACTCCAGACTATTTCTTTCCAGGTTCAGGGGTTTTACTGCAGAGAGAGTTAGGTCTGGAAGGAATTGGTGCACTTGACATAAGAAACGCCTGTTCTGGTTTCATTTATGCACTCTCCGTAGCGGAACAATATGTTAAGACCAATACTTATAAGAACATTCTGGTAGTAGGCGCTGAGATCCAGTCATCTGCTTTAGAAATGAATGATCGTGGGAGATCCGTTTCGGTTATTTTTGCCGATGGCGCCGGAGCCCTTATTTTGCAAGCAACTGACGATTCTGACAATCAGGGACTATTATCAACGCACCTCCATGCAGATGGCCGTTTTGCAGAAGAGCTTTTCGTTAGGGATCCCGGAAGTAGTCGAAAAGAAAGATTAACCAAGGATATGATTGATGATGTAGGGATTAGGGCTCATATGAATGGGAATATGGTATTTAAACATGCAGTAGTGAAATTTCAAGAAGTGATTCACGAAGCTTTGGAAGCAAATCAACTAGAGATTGACGACATCGATCTACTCATACCACATCAAGCCAATTTGCGTATCAATCAGTTTGTTCAGAAACAGTTAGGTCTGGGCGATGATCAAGTATTTAATAACATAATGTATTGCGGAAATACTACAGCCGCCTCTATACCAATAGCCATGAGTGAAGCTTGGGATGAAGGGAAGTTAAAGGCCAAGGATTTATTGTGTATTGCAGCTTTTGGCAGTGGTTTTACCTGGGCCTCCGCATTGATAAAATTTTAACTATGAGAACAGAAAATTACAATCCTAGTCAACTGGAAGTTGAATTTTCCAATGCTATGACAAAACTCCAAAAAGACCTGGAAAAATATCTCAATCACAATACCATAGTGAAAGTTGAAAACAAAATCAAGGAGGATAATCCCATGCTACTTTTTCACCTAATGGACAGCGAAGGAGATCCTCATGAGATAGTAATTAAGGTAATCCAACGAGCGGATAAATTTTGAATTTTAGGATCTTTTTGCAGGGGCCGTTTGCGGGGAGCCCTGTTTAAGAACAAACTTAAATGAGCTGCCCTTACCCTCCTTGCTTTCCGCCCAAATGCTACCGCCCTCTAATTCGATGAACTCCTTGCATAGCAACAACCCTATACCGGTACCTGCTTCGTTAGCAGTTCCCATTTTTGAATAGTGACTTTTAGCATCAAATAGTCTTTCCAGGTCCTCCTTTGTCATACCGACACCATTATCATTCACCGAAATCAGGACCTTGCCATCTTGATTTTCAGAAACTAAGCAAATCTGACCCTTTTCATGAGTGAATTTTATAGCATTCACTACCAGGTTCCTTATTACCAGACCGAGGAAATTCACATCAGTCTGCACGTAGCAGTCCTCGGGTACCTGATTATCTACATTGATCTGTTTTTGCTGGGACATTGGAAGAGTGATCTTTAGGTTTTCATCTACTACTTTTCTTAATGCAACATTCTCCTTTTTTAGTTTGATGCCATGCATCTGAGACTTTGACCAGCTTAGCAAGTTGTCTAAGAGGTAGGTTAAACTGTGTACCTCATTATTTAAACGATTACTTTGAGTAATCAGCTCTTGGTAGTTTAGATGTCCTGATTTTAACAAACCCAATAATCCTGACACAGCGGCAATTGGGGCCCTTAAATCATGTGAAATAACACTTAGAAGTTTGTTTTTTACGGTATTTAGTTGCTCCAATTCCTCTCTTTGAACAATAATGGCCTGATTTTGATACTGAATATCTCTGGTGCGCTCATGCACCAATTTGGCCAATTGAAAATTCCTTCGCCTTAACTTTCTGGCTCTTAAGTAATATAAAAATGCTCCAAAGGCCATTAGAAACACCCCAGCAATAAAATAGAACCAAGTTGTTTGGTAAAAATAGGCTTTCTGAATCAGTTGTACCGATGCTGGCGTTTCACTCCAAAGCCCATCATTGTTAGCCGCCATCACTTTAAATTGGTATTCGCCAGGTGGAATATTGGTGTAATATGCAGTTCTGCGCGTACCGGCATCTACCCAGTTTTGATCAAAATTTTCAAGTTTATACTTGTACTGTATCTTTTCAGGAGCATAGTAACTGAAGCCCGTGTAGTGAAATTCTAACCTACGATTTCCGGCGGGAAGCACCGCCCACTCACCAGTCGGGTATTCCTTATCGTCCGCTACTAGCATGGTCATCAAGGTATTGGCTTCTATCTCATTAGTTGGGATATTTTCACTGTCAAGTATGGCTATACCTTTTAAGGTACAAAACCATATTTCACCCTCATTAGTTTGGCCGGCAATTGATGCTGCAGTAATTTGTCCAGTTCGGAGGCCGTCCGAACGATCGAATATTCTAATGTCCAACAACTTATCGGCTTTCCCTGTTAGCAGATTGGTGATATCAGACATAGAGGTCCTCATAATTCCATGATCACTGGTGAACCAAACCTGGCCAGAACCATCAACAAGCACCTGAAAAATATTATTGCTTATTAGGCCATGCCCTGGGGTAATATTAAACTTCAGGCTGTCGTTAAGAATAATTACCCCTCGGTTGGTGCTGATCCAAATTGCATCGTTATCATCTTGAAACAGGTTGAAAACGATGTCATTGGCAGCCTCTGGTGGCAATGCCGGTTGGAAACGTCCATCCTGGAATTTATAGGTGCCTCCTCCATTGGTTCCTACCCAAAGTGTTTTGGTTCGATCAACAAATAACGACATGAT
>QIEB01000425.1 GCA_003229495.1 Flammeovirgaceae bacterium | reverse complement strand
AGGCGCCAGTCTCTATGACAAAGAATCAGATGATGCTTTTTTTAATCACCTGATTAAGCACCTTCCTGATACCATCGAAATTGTAGACTGTGAAGAATATGTTGAAGATCCGGTATTTGTGAAGAAAGGCGTGGATTTGTTGATAGGAATGATCGAAAATGATAATTAGAAAGATGGCTACTTTAGCTATGAATGCATGTGATTTTATGGTATCATGCCCTACCCATCATCAGATAGTCGCTATATGCAATTATAAACCACTCATTTCCATTTAATACCATAAATATGAATTCATTTAAGTTTATTAAGTATGTCACTCTTTTGGTCTGCTTACATATTTTTATGGGATGCTCCAATAGTGAAAAGAGTATTGTAGACACTGACCAAAGGCTTTTTGAGCATCATTTTATTACCAATAGCCTTCCAGACGAACTGAATTCCCGATATGGTACCCCGGCGCTTGCTGATTTTGACAACGATGGCGATCTGGATTATGCTTTTTGTATCACATCCGACAAAATATTTTGGTTTGAGTTTATTGATGCTGACAATTGGGAAAGGCATGTTTTGGCAGAAATACCCAGCGCTCAATTAGGAGGAGCGGCCCATGATGTTGACGGGGACGGGTGGATAGACCTGGTGGCTGGAGGCTATTGGTTTAAAAACTCTCAGAAACCCAAGGAAGAGCCGTTTACCAGGTACCAATATGATACCACTATTACCACGGAAATACACGATATTGTGATAAAAGACCTGGACGGTGACTCAAAAGACGATATCCTGGTTCTGGGCGACCGGGAGGGTTGTTTTTGGTACAAAATACCGGAAGACCCCTGCCAGGATGTCAATTGGTCAAGAACTACCGTCACCCTGGACATTGTTGACTCACTGGATGACATTCATGCAGGATTCTTTCCTGGAGGTGTGGGAGATTTGGATCAGGATGGTGATAACGACATTGTTATGCCCGGCAGGTGGTATCAAAACGAGGATAATGGAAAAATCTGGGTGAGAAAATTTCTCCCGTTTGGCAGCGTGGGTTATTGGGGATTGTCATGCAGAAGCTGGATTATGGATATGGATCAGGATGGTGACAATGATATAATCATTATGTCAGGTGACCAGGTTGACTCAAGGGGTGCATGGTTGGAAAGTTCCGGAGGAAGCAATCCGGAGTTTACGGTACATTTATTGCCACTCAATGCCGGCGGTCGACGGGGATCATTGCATTCTCTGGCGGTAGCAGATTTTGACAATGATGGTGATCTGGATATTTTTTCCGTGGAACAGGAAGATGATAAAATATTACCGTTAAATCAGACCTCCAGGGGATTCTTATGGGAAAACCTGGATGGAAAAGGCGGGGCTTTCAAAGAAAGAGTAGTGTTTGATCAAAACCTGGGTGGGCATGATGCGTTGTTCGGTGATGTTGACCAGGATGGCGATATAGATATTTGTTTTAAGATCTGGAAAAAACTTGAATCGAACTCCAATCAAGGGAATATTCACGCAGATTTTTTAGAAAATAAGACCATCCAATAGTCCTTGACAGTATGAATTTGATAGTAACAATCTTTCTTAATGGTCTTTTCATAATTACCATGCTTACTAGCTGTAATCGAAAGGAAAGGGAAATCGATTCCTCGGAAACCTTAATAGAAACATTTGCACCGGGTACATTTGGTTATGACCATGATTTTCTAAAAAAATATAAAGAAGTAATTGTATTAACAAGTAGGGATAAACAAGCACAATTGATCATATGTCCAGAGTATCAGGGCAGGGTAATGACCAGTACTGCTGAAGGTCCTGCGGGGTTCAGCTATGGCTGGTTGAACTATGATTTGATAGCATCTGGTAAAATACTGGAGCATTTTAATCCTGTAGGAGGAGAGGAAAGATTTTGGCTGGGACCGGAAGGCGGACAATTTTCCTTGTTTTTCAAACCCCAAAGAGGTTTTGATTTCACGAATTGGTATGTGCCAAAAGAAATCGATACCGAACCATTCACCACCTTAAGTTTAAATAACCAGGAAGTAGTTTTTCAAAAGGAAATGACCTTGCTCAATTATTCTAATACTGAGTTTAGGTTGAATGTAAAAAGAACTATCAGACTGCTGGAAATAGAACAAATCAGCAATAATTTAAATATTATTATACCTACAGGGATTAAACAGGTGGGGTTTGAGTCAGAAAACATATTGACAAACAAAGGAGAAAATACCTGGGGCAAAGATTCGGGTATGATTTCAATTTGGATATTAAATATGTTGAACCCTTCCCCGGCGACAACTATAGTTATACCCTTTAAAAAAGCGGATGAATCTGAATCAGGCAAGGTAGTCACTGATGATTATTTTGGGAAAGTACCTTCTGAACGATTGGTTGTTGGGGATAGTGTGCTGTTTTTTAAAGCTGACGGTAAAAAAAGAAGTAAGATTGGAATTTCCCCAAAACGTGCCTTGCCAATTGCCGGAAGCTATGATTCCGCCAAAGGGATACTTTCAATCATACAATTTAGCATAACCGAAGATATAACCGACTATGTAAACTCACTAATGGGATATCAAGAAAATCCATTTGAAGGAGATGCCGTGAATGCCTACAATGATGGGCCGCTTGAAGATGGTGATCAGTTTGGGCCGTTTTACGAATTGGAAAGTTCTTCACCTGCTGCCGCTTTACAATCAGGTGAAAGCCTGAGCCATGTACATCGCACCTATCATTTCCAGGGGGGAAAGGAGGATTTGAATTTACTGGCCGTTGCATTACTAAAAGCAGATATCGCTACCATATCAACAGCTTTGCCTTGAAGAAGAATTTTTACATAGTTTTGCGACAGATTCGGATGATCAAAAGTCGCTCAAATTAATTAAGATAAACTTAAAGTCCGCATAAACAATAATGAATATCGAACTTGAAAACATTCGCAATGCCCAGAAGGAATCATGGGATAAATTTTCTCCCGGTTGGAAGAAATGGGATGAACTGACCATGAGTTTTCTTAAGCCTCATGGCGACGCCATTATAGGCTATTTAGAGCCCTCAGGCAATGATATGGTGTTGGATATAGCGGCAGGTACCGGTGAACCGGGAATGTCTATGGCTCCAATGTTGACTGATGGAAAAATAATATTGACGGATTTGTCGGAAGGAATGTTACAGGTGGCCAAAGATAAGGCAGAGGCCGGTGGAATAAATAATCTGGAAACTCAAGTAGCCGATGCCTGTGAACTACCATTTCCCGATAGCACATTTGATGCGGTAAGCTGTCGATTGGGTTTTATGTTTTTTCCTGATTTACACCTGGCAGCTTCGGAGATGGCCCGGGTTTTAAAACCGGCAGGGAGACTTGCTGTCACCGTCTGGGGTGTTCCGGAGAAAAACTTCTGGGTCACTTGTATTAGTCAGATTATTAAGAAATTTATCGATCTGCCAGTTCCTCCGGAGGGGGCTCCCGGGATGTTCAGGTGTGCACAGGCTGGTTTAATGTCCGATTTATTTAGCCAGGTAGGTCTAAAAAATATCCAGGAACAGGAAGTGCCTGGAAAAATGATTTTATCAAGTGCCGAAGAATATTGGAAATCAATGACAGAAATAGCAGCTCCTTTCGTGGGTGCCTTGAGCACCACGGACCATGAAACCGTGCAAAAGATAAAAACCGAAGTAATTAATAGTATTCGACAAAAATACCCTAATGAGACTGCAATTGACGCCAGCGGTATCCTTATTTATGGGGAAAAGTAGACAGCAGTTTTAAGAATTTGATTATGTCAAAAGATTCATTCAAAAATTTCTAATAAATATATAGATATGAAACCTATATCAATACTTTTTGTTTTTGCTCTTTCACTTTTCGTTTGTGTCCAGGTCCCTCAAGCACACGCTCAGGTCCCTAATGACGAAGGAGATATAACCAATTCAATAAATAAGAAAAGTTATTCTCCCTATGCCGGGCGAAATTTCCCCGCTACAGTTTATTGGGGAGATACACATTTGCATACTGACATTTCAATGGATGCCGGGGCGTTCGGCAATCGTTTGGGTCTGGAGGAAGCCTACCGTTTTGCCAGAGGCGAGGAGGTTACTACCTCCAATAAAATGAGTATCCGTTTGTCCAAGCCTCTTGATTTTTTGGTGATCGCCGACCATTCTGATAATATGGGTTTCTTCCCAGATCTTTTCGCGGGGGCTCCCCATATTTTGTCTGACCCCACTGGAAAAGACTGGTACAATAGGGTAATGGCTGGCGAAGGAGTGGGAGTGGCCCTTGAATTAATTGGAAAATTCTCTCAGGGACAGTTTCCCGAAGCGCTGATTTATCAACCTGACAGCAAACCATATAAGGATGCTTGGACAAAAACTGTAAAAGCCGCCGAACAGTTTAATGAACCAGGAACCTTCACAGCTTTTATCGGTTATGAATGGACCTCTCTGGTGAAAGGAGGCAATATGCACCGAGTAGTAATTTACAGGGATGGTGAGGACAAAGCCATACAAATGGTCCCTTACACTACCATTCCTCCAATTGGAAGCATAAATCCCAGAGATTTATGGAAATGGTTGAAACATTTTGAAAGTGAAACCGGTGGGGATGTCCTGGCAATACCCCACAATGGTAATTTGTCCAATGGGATAATGTTCCCTCTGGAGGCACAATATGATGGCAAACTGTTAGACAAAGCTTATGTACAGCAGCGAAGTCGTTGGGAACCACTGTATGAGGCAACCCAGATAAAAGGTGATGGGGAAACTCATTCGTTCCTATCTCCTAATGACGAATTTGCTAATTATGAAACCTGGGATATCGGAAACCTGGATGTATCAGAGGCAAAAACCAACGATATGCTTGCTGGAGAATATGCTCGCGAAGCACTAAAACGCGGTCTGGTTATTGAAGGAAAGCTGGGTATCAATCCTTATAAATTTGGAATGATCGGTTCTACTGACAGCCACACTTCTCTTGCCACCACTCAGGAAGACAACTTTTTTGGAAAACATTCAGGAGCTGAACCTAATGCCGAACGGATGATGCACCCATTTATGAAAACTGATAAAGGGGTTATTATGGGTTGGCAAATGGTGGCCTCAGGCTTAGCGGCAGTGTGGGCCAGAGAAAATACCCGGGAAGCGCTCTTTGATGCCATGGAGCGCCGGGAGGTTTATGCAACTACTGGCTCCAGAATGCTGGTGCGTTTCTTTGGAGGGTGGAACTTTACAGAGGAAGATGCAAATAACCGGCTGCCTGCAGACATTGGATATATGAAAGGGGTTCCGATGGGGGGAGATTTAGCCAACGCCCCGTCAGGAAAAGCACCTTCTTTTCTGGTAGCGGCCCAGAAGGATGCCCTTGGTGGAAATTTGGATAGGATCCAGATCATCAAAGGTTGGCAGGATAAAAGTGGAAATACCCAGGAGAAAGTATATAATGTGGCATGGGGAGGGGACAGGAAGGTCGGAAAAGACGGGAAATTACCAGCTGTAGGCAATACCGTGGATGTGGAAAATGCCACCTGGACTAATACCATCGGTGCACCTGAACTGATCGCGGTGTGGACAGACCCTGATTTTGACGCGGGGCAGCGGGCGTTTTACTACGTCAGGGTACTGGAGATTCCAACTCCTCGATGGACAGCATATGACGCCAAGTATTTTGATGTAAAGGTGGGGGACGAAGTTACTATGATCACCCAGGATAGAGCCTATACATCTCCAATTTGGTACACCCCGGCGAACTGATTAATAAACACCGAATGCCGAACGTCGATTAAGCCTCGCCTGCCGCAAGGCAGGGAATGTCAAAGTACCTTGACTGATGCATTGTTATTTCTTGTCTTTTTCTGATTATTGGAACTATTGGCTATGTGTAACCTATGGCATACTATTAGTAACCTTATCAAACTGCGGAATGAAAGATAAACTGACGTTTTTTCCGGACAGAACCAGTGCCATTCCCGAGAAAGATATTCCGTCTTATACAATTGAACACTGGATTGAAACTTCTGATGGAGAAACCATACAGTCCTTTCTGTTTTTGCATGATAAAAACAAAAAAAGACCATTGATCATTTATTTCCACGGAAACGCCGGAAATCTATATCATCGGTTTGACTCTGCCATTAGGTTATTTGAAATGGGTCAAGATGTGCTGTTGGTTAGTTACCGCGGATACTCGAGGAGTACCGGAAAGCCCAGTGAGAAAGGTATTTATGTCGATGGTGAATCGGCGGTCAGTTTTGTAATTGACAGTTTGGGATATGCTGAAAATGAGATCTCAATCTTTGGCCGCTCCCTGGGTAGTGCGGTGGCCATTCATATTTCAGGGCACAGGACCTTCAAAAACGTGATTTTGATTACCCCGTTGACCTCAGGAAAGGAAATGGCCTCCGCCATGGGGCTGGGGTTTTTGAAATTTATGGCAGGTAACTCATATAACTCGCTGGAAAAAATCAACAACATCAATTCCAGAGTGCTCATTATTCATGGAGACAGGGACGAGGTGGTTCCATACCATATGGGAGAAAGGTTATTCCAGGTATTTAATGGGACCAAACACATGGTTACCATCAAGGGCGGTAGACATAACGATCTGGCTGAAGTTAATCCGGAAATGTATTGGGGAGAAATTGAAAAGTTTCTTCAATCCTTCAATAATTTACCCATATTGGACTATTAGCTATAGATAATTTAAATTTTTATTATTGCAGCAACCTACTTACTTTCAAACCCAACACCATACAAAATGAAGACCACAAAATTGCTCCCACTATTTTACTATGCCAGGGTAATTGAAATACCTACGCCTCGATGGACAGCCTATGATGCTAAAAGATTCGGAGAAAAGATGCCTGATGAAGCGCCCATGTCTACCACAGAAAGAGCCTATACTTCACCGATCTGGTATACACCGGGGAATTAAAATCATGAAGAGTATTATTAAACAGCCCCTGGTCCACTTTCTATTAGTTGGGCTGGGGTTTTTTGTTTTGTTCAAAATATTAAACCCGGCGCAGGAAGAGTACAAAACCATCGTAGTTGACAAGGATGTCCTGCTTACACATCTGCAATACCGGTCCAAGGCCTTCAATAATGAGGCATTCGAAAAACGATTGGCCGAAATGCCGGCGGATGAACTTGACCAAATTATCCGTGATTACGTTCGTGAAGAAGTTTTATACAGGGAGGCCATGGCTCTGGGTTTGGATCAGGAGGATTATATAATCAAGCGAAGAATGATCCAGAAAGTCGAATTTATTACGGAAGGTGTTACCGATGCCCTGATACAGGTAACCGACGAGGAGCTAAATCAATACTACCAGGAAAACAAAGAAAACTATTTCCTTGCACCCTATGTAACCTTCACACATGTATTCTTCAGTTCAGAGGATGGAGGGGATGAACAAGCGGCACAAGCGGCTAAAAGTGAACTTAATTATTTGAATCGGCACATGGTCCCATTTGAGGGAGCCACCAGTCGGGGAGATAGATTTTATTATCATACCAACTATGTGGAACGGGACCCGGAATATGTGGCCAGTCATTTTGGTAAGGCAATGACTGAAGCGATATTTAACGCTGCTCCCAACAATCATTGGATAGGCCCATTTAATTCATCCTATGGATATCACCTGGTATTGCTTACTTCCAGTGAACCAGGTGTTTACCCTGATTTATCTCAGATCAGAGAAAAAGTTAAGCAAGATGCCAGGTATTGGAAAAAACAGCAACTCAACAAGGAGACTATTCAGGGTCTGATTGACACCTATGAGGTTAAGATAGAATATGAACAAACCTCGTGAAAGTCCTGCCATCTTGTGGAAATTGACCCTGCTGATTGGTCTGGTATGCTCCATTAGTTCCCTTTACGCTCATGAGAGTCGCCCTTTATATATCGAGGTCATTGAACAGCAGGAAGGAGTTTACCTCCTTCAATACAAAATTCCTTCCAGTATTCAGAATTTCAACTTACCAAAAATTAAAATGCCGGAAGAGTTTGAACCGCTGGGTACATTGGCCACTTACTCGATAGGACTGGGGGTTTTAAAAAGCCAACAGTACCAGTCAGATATCCGTATCAACGGTCTTGAAATCGAAATTCAATACCCGGTGGTTAACCCATCGGTTTCGAGCATCATTAAGGTCCAATTAATCAATGGATCAATATTCAGAGCGGTCCTGGGGCCTGATCAATTAATTTGGCAGGTACCGGAGGAAGAAAGCTTTTGGGGAGTGGCAAGGCAGTACGCCCTCTTAGGAGTAAAACATATTTTAGAAGGCTGGGACCATTTACTGTTCTTGATTTGTTTGATCCTGGTGGCAGGCACCGGGAAAAAATTGTTGATTACCATAACCGGGTTCACCCTGGCACACTCAGTTACGCTGGCACTTTCTGCACTAAATGTAGTACAGTTTCCAATTCCACCGGTAGAAGCGGTGATTGCCTTAAGTGTAGTCTTTTTAGCCACTGAAATAACCGTAAAAAACAAAAACTCTTTGACCTATAAATACCCTATTGTGGTATCATCGTCTTTTGGATTACTACACGGATTTGGGTTTGCGGCAGTATTGGGTGAAATAGGGTTGCCACAGCTGGAAGTGGTTAGCAGTTTGCTATTTTTTAATATAGGCGTGGAAATAGGTCAGGTAGTGTTTATTGTATCTGTAATATTGATATTTTGGTTAGGAAAAAGCATTTTTACAACTATTTGGGATGAACTTCATCTGAAGGTATTTATAAAACAATTCCAAACAGTCACGGTATACCTGGTGGGATGCGTTGCAAGTTATTGGGTGAT
>QIEB01000048.1 GCA_003229495.1 Flammeovirgaceae bacterium | reverse complement strand
TGCGATAGGTAGCCATAATTTTTAATTGTTCTATCTCCATTTGTTTGAGGTCTACATATGAACTCAATGCCTCCTTTAAATTCTTAATTCCCGGGCTTTTATTGGCAGATATAGAGTTGTTCACTTTCAATTGAGGCATCTCCAAAAGTTTTCTGATCCCTTTGAAGAGTAAAATCTCTAAAACAGCCCACGAGATTAAATAAGAGGTTATAAAGGACACTCCAGCAAAGTACCATAGATCGGGTCCGGATACACCTATGAGGAAATGAGCTGCCAAAGAGGCCAGTACCGCTATCAGAACCGCAATTGAAAGCGATATAAAATGTGAATTAATGCTCATTCCGAAAAAATATGGGTTTCTCAAACCTTACCTTGGTTGAATTTATATCCTATACCCTTCACCGTACTGATATAAGCTTCACCAATTTTTTCCCGTACTTTTCTAATGTGCACATCAACGGTACGGGCTAAAACATAAACTTCAACCCCCCATACTTTATTCAGTAACTCCTCCCGGTTAAAAACTTTGTTTGGATTTTGAGCCAGGAAGAATAACAACTCGAATTCCTTTTTTGGAAGGGTAATCTCTCTGCCATGCAGTCTCACCAGATAACTGGATTTATCAATAATCAAATTACCCGTATGAATAACAGGTTTGACATTCCTTTTCTCAGAAATCTTTTTGAACAAGGATTTTATTCTACTTAGTAGTGCCTTGGGTTTGATCGGTTTGGTAATATAATCATCGGCTCCTACTTCAAAAGCCGCCACTTCAGAATATTCTTCTGAGCGAGCCGTTAAAAAAATAATATGAGAATCTACTAATTTTGGATTCAAACGCAACAAACGACAGGTCTCTACCCCATCCTGTGCTGGCATCATCATATCCAGTATTACCACATCGGGAATGAAACTATTTGCAACTTTAACTGCGCTAATTCCATCGCTGGTGGTTTTGATTTGATACCCTTCTTTTTCCAGGTTATACTTAAGGAGTTCCAGAATATCCACATCATCGTCAACAACAAGAATTTTGTATTTTTCATTTTTCATACTATTCTCGCTTCCCTGTCATGGATGAATATTCCTTATTCCAGCACTGGTACTCCATTTCTGGCACCGGCAATTCTCTTTATGTCAATCTCAATTGCTCCTACAAACATGCTGGCTTTTACCTTAAGCGGTATTTTATTGGTGTCATCAGAGATCCACACTTTAATGGCATCTTCGCCGGTGAACAGTCCGTTTTTAGGTAAAATGGGTTGTAAAACTATGGCCCTGAATTTACCCACTTTGGTACGTATTGTTTCTTTTCCCACGTAGCGAATTTTAAAATCATAGCATTCCTCATCAAAGAAAGCATCAATGGTAATTATTTCACCCTCCGGGATCTGGGAATAATCTAAGGTACGTATGTAGTAATAGGTACTGACCATGTCCTGAACATTTTTGGGAATGCTGGATATTATGGGCTCACGGGGTTCTTTGGTCTTTTTGTCTAAAATAGTGGTAATGGCTTCCTTTTTCTGGTGATCAAAGTCGACATATTCATATTTGCGGTATCTACCTTCTTCAAGAATCCGGTAAAATCCATGGGGAATGATGGCTGCAGTATCTATGTAGGTGCCCCAGTTGTCATTGATTCGGGTGATCAAATCGAATACACCCACAGACCTTCCATATATATCGACCTTGTAACAGGGGCGGTTATTTCGGTATACCACTTTTTCTCCAATTTCCATGGTAGCGGTAGCGGCGTTCAGCAGACCATAATGAACCCGGTACTCCAGCCTTTCCCCAACATCAAAGCTGTGGTTTTCTACCTGCCTGTAAGTAATTTGCTTACTAAAGGCCACTAAAAAAAATAGTAATAATAAAAGTAGATACCTCTTCATAGCAACATTTTGGTGCTGTCCTATGGGGATCAAATTATTTGCCAAATTTTACTTTGTTCCGCTATATACTCTGATACGCTTGCTTAAAATGTTGAAAATATTGCTTTAAATCTCCCTTAAATGTAGTCTTAAGTTCATCTTCAAAAAAGGCAAATCCAGCCCGATATCTTAAGTATGACATGAAAAAAGCATTATTCACCTTACTCTTCTGTAAATACTCCAGGTATCGCTGCTTTTCAAACAAATTTAACGTATCGGCAGTTGCAGTGATTTCATCAATAAGCTGCCTCTTGGGACTGTAACGTAAATTGTGGGCTAAAGATTCTCCTTGTGAAGTGTATAGTTCATCTAATCGATCTGCTCCACGCAGGATATGATCGGTGAACTTTTTTCGATCCGACTGAGATCGTTGATATTCCAAGCTTTCGGATGAATTAGATCCAAATTTGTATTCCAGGAACCTGCGGGCACCCTGGTCTCCAAAAAAGGAAGCTAAGTTCTCGTTAAATTCCACACTGTCCTTTACAAACAAATTACTATGAGTGAGCTCATGGATAATGGTATTTGCCAGTTCCCCTGGTATATCATTAAGCATGTTAGACATCACCGGATCACTAAACCACCCCAGCGTCGACCATCCGCCGGCCACTCTTAGATTCGTATCCCAGTCTTCCCGTTCAAGCTTTCGTTCTTCCTCTTCTGCCTTGGTAAATACAAAATACCCTTTATATGGCACTTTGCCCAAAATGGGAAAGTACCACTGTTTCGGCTCCAATACAAAAGGTCTGGCACCAGTAACCACCCATAGAGTTGGCTTCCCTTGCTGATCAAAATAAGTGGTGTAGTTGTCGGTCACCTCGAATCCAAGCGAATCGAAAGAATATTGCTTGATTTCCTGAATAAGGTTTAGCTGGTACTTTATGGAATCTGTAACCAGTGGATCTTTCAGAACATCAGCTATCTCTCGAGAATTATATATTACCTTCAGTTGGCCTCTGGCTTGTGAGATCCCATAGAGGATCAATTGATGCTGCCACAGGAGTATCAATAAAAAAATTCCCAGTACAGACTTAAATATGGTTTTTAACATGGCCGGCAAAGCGATTCAAAAATTGCTGTAATATACACCAACAACGGAATTTTTAGGCACTAGTATCAGATGGTTTCCCGCTTGAAATTATATAGCTCATTATTTTGTCATGAACCCCTGATTTGAGACCCAAGTTTGCTAAATTTACGCATTCATAGTACCTTACATTTCCCTTATTTTTAAATCTAATATCAAACATTATGAGTGTAGCGAATGAAAAGCTTAAGGCCCTTCAGTTAACCATCGAGAAACTGGAAAAAACCTATGGAAAAGGGACGGTAATGAGATTAAATGATGAGCGGGTTCAAGATATCCCGGCAATTTCCACGGGATCCCTGGGATTGGATATTGCCTTAGGTATAGGTGGTATTCCTCGTGGCCGGGTATCAGAAATTTATGGCCCAGAATCATCCGGGAAGACTACCTTGAGCATGCATTGCATTGCCGAGGCCCAAAAAGCTGGTGGCCTAGCTGCGTTCATAGACGCGGAACACGCCTTTGACAAAACATATGCGGAGAATCTGGGAATTGATACGGAAAACCTACTAATTTCTCAACCTGATGATGGAGAACAAGCATTAGAAATAACTGAGCATTTGATTCGTTCAGGAGCAATTGACCTGATCGTTATTGACTCAGTAGCGGCACTAGTGCCACGAAGTGAATTAGAGGGAGAAATGGGCGACAGTAAAATGGGTTTACAAGCCCGTTTAATGTCTCAGGCGATGCGGAAACTCACCGGCGTAATCAGTAAAACAGGATGTGCTTGTATTTTTATTAATCAGTTGCGTGAGAAAATTGGTGTAATGTTCGGTAACCCTGAAACCACTACTGGGGGAAATGCTTTGAAATTCTATGCCTCTGTACGACTGGATATCAGACGAATTGGCCAGATCAAAGAGAGTCCAGATCAAATATTGGGAAACCGCACCCGTGTCAAGGTGGTGAAAAATAAAGTTGCCCCTCCCTTTAAGGTGGTGGAGTTTGACATCATGTATGGGCTGGGGATTTCTAAGGTTGGTGAGATACTGGATCTGGGAGTGGAGCTTGATATTGTCAACAAATCAGGTTCATGGTTCTCTTATGAAGGGAATAAATTAGGTCAGGGACGGGATGCGGTAAAACAGCTGCTTTCAGATAACCCTGAACTTTCCGAGGAAATTGAAATTAAAATCAGAGACAAAGTGAGCGGCAAGTCGGGCCAAGATCTCCAGGAAGAAGAGGCGGTGACCACAGAATAAGACTTATTGGGACCTTATTGCTATCACAGGATCCATACGTGCGGCCATAACCGCCGGTATGATGCCACTTAGCGTACCTACGGTGGCGGCAATTACTAATCCCAGTATAATATTTTTCATATTCATGATAATCTGAAAACTACCAAGTGGTATGAAGGTGGTAAGATATACCAGAAATAACCCGGCAAGCCCTCCCAGTACACATAGGAAAATTGATTCAAAGAGAAATTGCCAAAGCACAAAGTAATTCTTTGCGCCTAATGATTTTTGTATTCCGATGATATTGGTGCGTTCTTTTACTGAAACGAACATTATATTAGCGATCCCGAACCCTCCTACCAACATGGCAAAAAGTCCTATTAAAAAGCCTATGAAAGAAACCTGCTTGAACAGAATCCCTAACTGATCGGCCACCATTTCCGATCGGTTCAGGGCAAAGTTAGACTCATCACGGGGTCTCAAGCCTCTTTTTCTTCTCATTAATCCGGTTAGATCACCTTCCAGCAGCTTAAGTTTTTGATCATTATCCCGTCCTTTTACAGCAACTACAGATTCCACCCCAAACATTTTACCGGTGGCATATAACTTCCTGAAACTACGATAGGGAATAAAACAATTGTCGTCACTGCTGGGCGTGCCAATAAAATTCTCTCCCTGCTCCTTTAATACACCTACTACGGTATAATTCAGTCCTTTTAATTTGATTCTCCGTCCGGAAGCCTCAGTATTTGGAAATAAGGCCTCCGCTATGTTGGCACCAATCAATACCACATTCCTGCCAGATTCCACTTCCTGCATGGTAAAATAACGCCCCTGTGAGATGGGCATATCATAAACTTCACTGTGGCCAAAAGTAATGCCGCTCAGGTTAACTCCGCTTATGCTATTGCTTCCTTTTTTAACAGTAAGGCCTGATCTGTCCGCAAAAATACTGATGCCTATTCCTTCAGACATGTTGGCTTCAATAAACTTAAACTCGTCATAAGAGGTTTGTGGGCGGTTCACGTATTTCCACCAAGGGTAGTTATTCTCAAAAGACCAGGGCCACTTTTGCACATACATAACGTTCGCCCCTAAAAAGCCAAAGCTATCTTTTAGGCTTTTCTCTAGTGAGTCAACCAAAGTCAATACCCCAATAATGCTAAAAATTCCCACCGTTACACCCAACAAGGACAAAACCGTCCGAAGTAAGTTCATTTTCAGGGCGGACCACGCAAATCTGAAACTCTCGAATATGAGCCTGATTAAGAGCATTGTATGGTTGAAGGCCAGTCTTTTATGCTATTGAATAAAATTGTATAGTGACTGCTGATTATACACAACTGTAAATTAAACATTATGGAACCAATAGTAATATTTATGCTTACAATTCATTAAATTTGCCAACTTTTACTACCGCACAAAAGTCCTATCAATATAATTTATGAAGTTATCCGCTTTTAAGTTAGATCTCCCAGAAAAGTATATTGCATTACATCCAGCCCAAAACCGGGATGAATCCCGCTTGATGGTTATTAATAAAAAAGAACAAACCATTGATCATAAGACCTTTAAGGATGTAGTAGAGTACTTCGACGATGGCGATGTATTGGTAATGAACAATACCAAGGTATTCCCCGCCCGGCTTTACGGGAACAAGGAAAAGACCGGTGCTGAAATCGAAGTTTTTCTATTAAGGGAACTGAACAAGGAAATGCATCTGTGGGATGTTCTGGTAGACCCTGCCAGGAAAATAAGAGTAGGGAATAAACTATATTTTGGTGATGGAGATCTGGTGGCTGAGGTTATCGACAATACTACCTCACGGGGTCGTACAATCCGATTCTTAATTGACATAAGTGATGAAGAGTTTTACAACACCATAGATAGCCTCGGTAAAACTCCACTGCCCAAACACATCCAAAGAGATGCCGAGCCAGAAGACAAGGAAAGATTCCAGACCATATATGCCAAACACATAGGAGCGGTAGCTGCACCCTCTGCTGGACTCCATTTTACCCAGCAGGTGATGAAACGACTGGAGATCAAAGGAGTGGTTATGACCCCTATCACCTTGCATATTGGGTTGGGAACTTTTAGACCGGTGGATGTTGAAGATCTCACCAAACATAAAACCGATTCGGAAAATTATCAGGTGGGCGAAGACACCGTCACTCTGGTGAATAATGCATTAGCCAACAAAACTAAAGTTTGCGCGGTAGGGACTACCGCCATGCGTACACTTGAGACCTCCGTATCAGCTGGAGGTTTATTGAAGATGAATGAAGGATGGACTGACAAATTCATCTTCCCTCCATACGAGTTTAAGATTTGCAATGCCATGATCACAAATTTTCATTTGCCTGAATCAACTTTGCTAATGATGGCCTGCGCGTTTGGCGGGTATGATTTGATCATGGAAGCCTACCAGGTGGCCATAAAAGAAAATTATCGATTTTTCAGCTATGGCGACGCCATGCTAATCATATAATTTACAGTCACTTATGACCTCCACTGCTAAATACGCCATTATCGTGGCCGGAGGCAAAGGACTTCGTATGGGTTCAAAAATTCCCAAACAATTTTTGGCGATGAAAGGGCGCCCAATTATCATGCATACCATAGAGTCCTTTCATGGGTACTCGGAAGAGATAGAGCTGATCCTGGTGTTGCCACCCTCTAATTTGACATTCTGGGAGGAACTTTGCCATAGATACCAGTTTGATATTCCTTTAACCGTACAACAGGGTGGTGCTACTCGTTTTCAATCGGTAAAGAAAGGGCTTCAAGCCATAAGCGGAAATGGGTTAGTAGCCATTCATGATGGGGTAAGGCCGTTGGTCAGCGCTCGGATGATAGCTGAATCCTACAAAACTGCGGCCAAGAATAATTCCGCAGTTGCCGCCGTTCCCATGAAAAACTCACTTAGGAAAATTCGCACCAATGGATCAAAAGCAGTAAATCGTGCCAGATATTGCATCATTCAGACTCCCCAAACATTTAAGGTAGACCTAATCAAAGAAGCCTACACGGTTGAAGAAAAAGATACTTTCACCGATGATGCCAGCGTTTGGGAAGCTGTTGGCAATCATGTCACTTTATATGAAGGCATGGAAAAAAACCTCAAGATCACTACGTTTCAGGATCTTGTGGTGGCCGAAATACTTATGAAGCTAAAATGAGTAGATCCAGGTCAGGTATCTATGATCAATTCAACACCTACTTTACAAACCCAGTAGTAAAGGCCAGTGGTGTATCTAGTACTCATCTTCATTGAAAAAGAAATCCTCTTTAGTTGGATAATCGGGCCAGATTTCTTCGATGTTCTCATAAGGTTGGCCATCGTCTTCCAACTCCTGTAAGTTCTCCACTACCTCTAATGGGGTCCCAGTTCTGATAGAATAATCTATCAATTCGTCCTTGGTTGCGGGCCAGGGAGCATCCTCAAGATATGAAGCCAATTCTAAAGTCCAATACATGCTCTTAACAATTTGATTTTAAGCAATTAGCTGTTGCCTAATTTTTTGCTGCAAAAATATAATTTATACCAAGAAAACAAATACAATTTCCCAATTTTCTTAAAAACATATTTTCACGGGCACCGAATATTCTATTTAATTGTCCGTAGACCCAAATAGTTCATCATTTAGATTCCAGTTGCCTGGGAGCTCCAAACTGGCAACAAAAATGGCATTCAACTCCCTTATTTTATAACCATTATACGTTAATTTATAACGTGTGTTTGAAATTTCTTGCCATTTTCACAACCAATCACCTGGGACCATGTTGTCTTCTCCATACAGAATCCCCATTATGTTGGTAATCAGCAGCATTGACTCCATAATGCCCGTTCAACCTTGACAGATCAGGTTGACCGGCATCAACCCAGCAAGTATACCAAAAATCGCCTACTGCCCGTATGGCAGCGCGTAAACGACGCTCAACCTGATTGCCCAAAGCTTTGTGATACGATTTAGAGAAATCTTCGCTATAAACTTTCACTATCCGGCTCAAGCGGACTTCATAAGTATACTTTTTGTCGTTGGGGAAGGTGTTTGTTAAATTGCGCTCATAGTACAATACACTATCTACAGCGCGGTGCGAGTCCTTTAGTATCTCCCATAACCTATTGGACCAGTTGCTTTGATAGTTGGCTGGTCCCACCCACAGATCGAACTCACCATAAAACAACTCTGGTATCCTGGTTTCCCAAAATCCGTGAATTCCATGCTGTCCGGTAAATTGACCGTTGTAGTTCGAGGTAGTATGCAGCGGTACATGCGCGTCTGCGAGGTAGTGGCCTGCGTCAGAAGAAATGCTCAATATCCTTTTGATGTTGTCTTCTTTAAAAGCTTTTGTTAGCTGCAATTTTACCATAGCGAGATGCCATGGTAATATACCGTGCGATTGAATACTGTCTTTGGGATAAATCCGAACCAGCTCATCCCAGTGCCTGGGCACCTCCGGCCCATAATAATCAATATCAATATAGTGCCTTGCCCCTTCCTCCGGTACCGCGTAGCGGCGATGGTCCGCTTTTACCGCTCCCTCTGAAATAAAATGCATATAATGTTTATAAAATATAATCATTGATGGTGGCAGTGTAAATATCGCCTGTCGATTGATTAATTTATGAGGATTAAAACCCCACATTTCATGCTCCTTCTCCCTTGAAATAAGCGGTAGCATGACCAGATAGA
>QIEB01000530.1 GCA_003229495.1 Flammeovirgaceae bacterium | reverse complement strand
CCCCATTTGTCCCGGTTATCTTCATCAATTTCAACTTTGTTGTCATGATAAGGAAGACATTCTGCCTGGGTGCCCAATGACATGCTCCAAGGGCCATAACTGGTCAATTTCTGCTTGAACTCTGGCCCGATACCGACCTGACTGCCGTTTACTCCCTGGCGATAGGCCCCTCCCCAAAGTCCATATCCCCTTAAGTAGTCCATCTCCTGTCGGTCTACGTTTCTAAATCTTGGTATAGCCACCTGTGCCGGTCGATAGCCCTTGTATACTCGATCTTCAAACCCTTCAAGGATTCCACTGCCTCCCACATTCTTATGGTGGTCCATTAAATAGTGGCCCAACACTCCACTTGAATTGGCAAGTCCTTCAGAAAACCTTGGGGTTTTCGAATTCATTAAAATGGCAGTTGAGGCTAAGGTTGAGGCACATAGAAAAATTACCCGAGCGAAGTACTCGGTGCCTTCACCAGTTTGAGTATTGATTACCCGCACTCCTACAACTTTGTCCTTGTTTTCATCATAGATGACCGATTCAACAATCACATGCGATTTTAAACTTAGATTGCCCGTTTCGTAGGCCGCTGGTAAAGTTGAACTATTACTGCTGAAATAGGCGCCGTACGGGCACCCTCTATGACACATGTTTCGCGACTGACACTCGGATCTTCCCTTGAACTGTCCAGGCAATGCCTTAGAGATATGTGCTACCGGATCCGGTACTAATTTACGATCTGGGTAATGAGCTTCGATCCTACTTTTTATCACCAACTCTCCATGATTCAACTCAAATGGCGGTAAGAATTGTCCGTCCGGAAACTGCCAGATATTTTCAATGGAACCGGCCACTCCAATGAATCTTTCCACATAGTCATACCAAGGCGCCAGATCTTTGTACCTGATTGGCCAGTCAGTTCCCACGCCGTCTTTTTTATTGGCTTCAAATTCAAGGTCACTGAAACGGTAGGCGCCACGTCCCCAAAGTAGGGAACGGCCTCCTGTTTGATAGCCACGGAACCACCTGAATGGCTTGTTTTCTGGAAACTCATAGCGATGCTTCTGGTCATTCACAAAAAAGTGCTTGCTGCTGGCATCAAAGTTGTACTTGTAGCTCTGGATGAAATACTGCTCCTTTTCCTCCCGGGTTACATGGCCTCTGTGCCTAAATTCCCAGGGAGCTATATTGGCAGTGGGATAATCTTTGATATGTTTAACATCCCGACCGCGTTCCAGTACCAGTGTGGACAGTCCTTTCTCGGTAAACTCTTTGGCGGCCCAACCACCGGTCATCCCGGAGCCTACTACTATTGCATCGTATGTGTTACTCATGCTCATCACTGTTGCTGTTGCTCATTACTGTTGCTGCTAAACCCCATGCCCCAGGCTCCTGATCACATTTGATTTCCCACCATTATTTTATCACCTGCTCCCAACGCGATGTCACCTTGAAACTGCCCGGGGACCGGTACATAATTCAAATTTTGTTTGATTCCCTGTTCGGTGGAGTAATAGGTACGCACACAAAGTTGCTTAAAGGTGAAATAAAACGGAATAAGCGTATCATATTCTTTCCCCATTACCTCACGGTCTATTTGCTCCAGGTAATCATTTCGGTGGGACTGATCCAATTGGGTATATGACTTTCCACTGGCTTGTTTACAGTCCTCATCAAACTGTTCCAATCCCGTCAGGAATTTTTCTGTAACCTCTTGATCAAAAACGTCCTTAAGCAGTAAATCCAGAAACTGCGGAACTTTGACCTCGGAAGCTGATGGAGTATCCGTTTTTGGAATTATGGTGTCAGCAATGGCCTCGATCAATCGATGCTGTTGATCATTTAATACCAGTAGGTTTTCTGTTTCTGATAACTTTCTTTCACAACTTTGAATGGCGCTCATTAATGCCGGTGCAAAAATAGCTGATTTTGCTATCCAGGTACTTTTTTTAATTGCTTCGCGTCGGTTCATTTGAATGTCCATTTAGTAAAATAATATTTTCAAACTCATAACTCATAACTCAAAATACACTCATAATTCATCACTCATAACTATATATTTCCTTTTTTCATCTGTTTAACTGCATAGTCGCAGGCCCTGGCGGTAAGCGCCATGTAAGTTAACGAGGTACTGACGTTTCCCGATGAGACCATGCAGGAGCCATCGGTAACAAAGAGATTAGGTACGTCATGACACTGATTATAACCATTCAACACCGAGGTACTTTGATCCCTGCCCATGCGGGCGGTGCCCATCTCGTGAATGGTATCTCCGAAAACCGGGGTCTCCTTATGCATTTCGATGTCCTTCAGTCCGGCAACCTCCAACATCTCTTCGATTTGTTGATAGATATCTTCCCGCATCAACATTTCATTTTCTCCGTATTCCGCTGTGACTTTGATCATAGGAAATCCCCATTTATCATTTTTGTTTTCATCTATTTCTACCTGGTTGTTATAGTTAGGCAGGGTTTCGGCCTGGGTGCCTAATGACATGATCCAGGGTCCGTATTGGGTCAGTTTTTGCTTTAATCCAGCACCGATGCCAACTTGACCGGCATTAGTGCCCTGTCGATAGGCGCCACCCCAAACACCATACCCTCTAAGGAAATCCATTTCTTGTCCATTTACGTTTCTGAATCTGGGTATGGCTGTCATAGCGGGCCTGAATCCTTGGTAAATTCTGTCCTCACCACCCTCCATAATGCCCATACCACCCACTTTGCTATGATGGTCCATCAGGTAGTGACCCAACACGCCACTTGAATTAGCCAGGCCATCTGAAAATCGCGAAGTCTTTGAATTCATCAGGATTGCTGTAGATATCAGGGTTGACGCACAAAGGAAAATCACTCGGGCAAAATATTCAGTGGTTTGGTTTGTCTGGGTATTGATGACCCTGACACCAACGGCCTTGTCCTGGTGCTCATCATAGATGACTGAGTGCACCAGGGTATTTGACAATAAGGTTAAATTCCCAGTATCATAGGCGGCAGGTAAAGTTGAACTATTGCTGCTAAAGTATGCCCCATATGGGCAGCCCCGGTGACATAAATTACGTGACTGACATGCAGATCTACCCTTAAATTGACCCGGTTTGGCCTTAGTTATATGTGCTACCGGATTGGGTATTAATTTACGATCAGAGTAGTGGGCCTCTAGTCTTTCTTTAACCACCTTTTCTCCATAGTTCAACTCAAATGGAGGTAAGTAGTGTTTTCCACTGGGCAATTGCCAAACATCATGCTGAGCGCCTGCCACTCCTATAAATTTTTCTATATAATCATACCATGGAGCGATATCCTTATATCGAATTGGCCAGTCAATACCTATTCCATCTTTAGCATTGGCTTTAAATTCCAGATCACTAAAACGGTAGGCGCCACGGCCCCAAAGCAAGGAGCGGCCTCCTGTTTGATAACCCCTGAACCATTTGAAAGGCTTGTCTTCAGGATACTCATAACGATGCTCCTGATCATTAACAAAAAAATGTTTGCTGCTGGCATCAAAGTTGTATTTTTGGCTTTGAATGAAATACTGCTCCTTTTCTTTCCGGGTCAGGTGGCCCCGGTGCTTGAACTCCCAGGGAGCCATATTGGCAGTAGGGTAGTCTTTGACATGTTTAACGTCCCGACCGCGTTCCAAAACCAGGGTGGACAGTCCTTTTTCAGTAAATTCCTTAGCAGCCCAACCACCAGTCATTCCGGAACCTACCACTATTGTATCGTATGTGTTGCTATCATTCATCATTTCCATAACCGAAATGTAAAGATAATTCACGGCATATCCAGCATTTTTCAGCGCTATCCGTAGTCTCAGGGTACACATCCAAATTTCGGCTGCCGGCCAAAATTTATTTATAACTTATCACTTATAACTCATCACTAATTATATTAGCGCCTCAAATTCACCCATATTCAATTGTCATGAAGCATTTCCTATGGAGCATGGTATTTTACATCTCCACTCTGAGCTTAATTAGCGTTGATCTGTCATTCTCTCAATTGGCTGTCAGCTCCTATTTACTGTCCAGCCCCTGGTCGGCTCAATGGATCACGCACCCCACCGCCAGTCGTACAGAGTATGGTGTGTTTCATTTCCGCAAGACATTCCATCTGGAGCGTGTTCCGGAGCACTTCACTATAAACATTACCGCAGTACCCCGTTATCAGTTGTATGTAAACGGTCACTACATAAATGAAGGGCCATCAAAAGGTGACCTGGATCACTGGAAATTTGAGACCATCGATATCGCACCGTATCTGGTGACCGGTCAAAATGTGATGGCTGCTTTATTGATCAATTTCGCGGAACTGGCCCCGGAAAGCGTAACCGGCAGCTATTCGCAATTTTTGGTTCAAGGTAATACTGCCGACGAAAAAATTATTAATTCCGACACCAACTGGAAGGTTAAAGCCAGCCAGGCCTACCATGGACTGTTCGTTTCAAAATGGGCAACCCATGGATTTTATGTGGCTGCACCAGGTGATAGCGTAATGGCCGACAAATATGACTGGGGCTGGGAAACCCCTGATTACGATGATCATAATTGGATCAATGCTGCCCCGAGCATTGGCGACGGACTGGCAGTGCCTCGTGGTTTTATTTACGGTAATCCACCCTTTCTGGTGCCGCGCACCATTCCTTTAATGGAGAAAACCAAACAGCGTTTATACAAAGTGGCCAGACAAAAGGGATCAAATGCCCAAGATTCATTTTTAAAAGGAACTAAGCCGGTTCGCATCCCCGCTCATACCAAGGCAGCTATTCTTTTTGATAATGGGGTAAATACTATTGGATACCCTGAACTTTATGTTTCTCAGGGGAAAGCATCAAAAATAAAGGTGACTTACGCCGAGGCGCTGTATAATTCCAAAGGGAAAAAACTAAATCGTAATGAAATTGATGGGAAAGAGATCTCTGGTTTGTATGATATCTATGTGCTGGATGGGGGAGAAGACAGGATGTTCCGGCCGCTGTGGTTGAGGACATTCCGCTATGTGCAACTGGATATTGAAACTAAAGATGAAGCGTTGATACTCAATGATTATTTCAATGTGTTCACCGCTTATCCTTTTGAAAGAAATGCCCAGTTTGAGAGCGGTGATGAGCGGTTGGACAAAATATGGGAAGTAGGATGGCGTACCGCCCGGCTCTGTGCCGGAGAGACCTTTATGGATTGCCCCTACCACGAACAGATGCAGTATCTGGGCGATTCCCGTATTCAAGGTCTGATCTCTCTGTATCTTTCTGGTGATGACCGGCTGATGCGCAATGCCATTACCGACTTTTTTAATTCAAAAACTCCTGAGGGAATTCTGATGTGCCGTTATCCCACCAGAAATACTTCTATTATTCCATCATTTCCCATATGGTGGATCGGTATGCTGCACGATTACTATATGTACCGGCAGCACCACGATTTTGTGAGGCAATATTTACCGGCAGCCTACGATGTGTTGAATTGGTATAAAACCAAACTGGATACCACCCAATTAATGGGCAAGCTGCCCTGGTGGAACCAACATGACTGGATCAGCCCCTATCCAAGTATCATGCCTGGCGCTGATGAATCCGGATCGACTATTAACACACTTTCATACATCTATGGGTTGGACAAGGCCGCGGAATTGTTCGCCTATTTTGGTGAGGAACATATTGCCAACGAATTGAAGTTTCAATCACAAAAGTCAAAGCAGGCCTTGATGAAACATCGTTGGGATTAGGAGCGGAAGGCTTTGTTTGAAACAGCGGGTGACGCGGTTTTTAGCCAGCATTCTAATTCACTGGCCATTCTGACCAATACCATACCCCAGGAGCACCAAAAGGAAACAATGACTATTTTGTTATCAGACCCGGACTTTATACAGTGCTCTATTTATTATAAGTTTTATCTTTTACGGGCCCTGAAGAAAGTGGGAATGGGCGATCAATACCTGGATCAGCTAGAGGAATGGGACCACGCACTGGCTGAAGGGTTGACCACTTTTCCTGAGACCATAGTTAATTATTACCCCGAGCTGCCATCCAACACTTCACGCTCCGACTGCCATGCCTGGTCGGCCTATCCCATATATGATTTCCTGTATACGGTTTGTGGGATTGAGCCCGGAAGTCCCGGATTTGAATCCGTAATCATCAAACCCAATTTGGGAAAATTCCTGTGGCAGGGTGCGGTGATTGAACTTCATCAGGGACTACAGGAAATAGATATGGAATGATTACAGTAAAAACTGGCATTTTCACCGAGAGAGACTCATAATTCATCATTTATCATTTATAATTTTCTGCTAAACCACAGCCTCCCTTTCAACATAACAGTATCACCCGGGGCGCAATCAGGAAACTGCGGATCACTATGCAGGCAGGGTACATCAGCGTTGCCCCAAGCATTGAATGTATTTTCCCAGCTGGTAATGATCCACTGATCAGAATAGGCCGTTTTCACGGCAGCGGTGCTGGCTGAGAATTTATTATTCTCGTTGGTCAAATCGGTAAAGTCATGGGCACCTTTCAACATCACACAGACCTGGGTTCTTAGGCTGTCCAGTAACTGGTCTGTGCCATTGGCCAGCCATAGTTCCATAACTACCTCATTGGCGCCTGGCTTGGCAGTTGCTCCAAAGGTGATGCCGTTGGGCAGCGCCCAGGTATTTTCCAACCATCCGTCTTTATGGACCTGCCAGTTTACATTATCTATAAAAGTGTACTGGTAATCCCATATGGTGGGAAAATGCCGGTGTGCCAGATAAGTAAGTCCCAGATTTGAAAAGATGGCTTCGGGAAGGTCAACCACTACATACTGTGAGGTGTCCCAGGGCAGGAACACACTGAATTTGGTGCCGCGCATGGGATCAAAAGCTCCGTCTAAAAATCCGATACGGGGATGCCGGCCTCCCGGATAGGGCAATATCTTTATTAAGTCTTGAGCCTTAGATTCGGGGGCTTTTACCGCCAGCAAAGAGTCCCGGATGTCGGCCAACTGTTCCTGGGGCAAACCGGTGACTAATCGGGCTTCCGCAATACTATATCCGTGGTCAACGAACATATTTTTTGACCATACTGCCAGTGATTTTCGAGTGGCTGTTACTTCCTGAGGCAGTACATGGGCTTTTTCCTCCCCGGATGAGTGCGTATAAGCAAGCATAGGATCGCTGGGATGGTCTTCTGGAAGAAACTTCTCCAAATCCCTCATGGCGATCACTTTGAAGTTATTATCTTTCATATATTGCATACACTGACGGAACAGCTTCGGATCGGTGGTGACCCACTCATGGGCGGTGTCCGGTACCCCATGGAACTGCAATACCGCAATTTTCCCCTGGCCGGCCCGGTCAACCACTTTCTTAAAATGTTCCAGGTTCCAGCCGGGGTAGGCATCCCCCGCAGTAGGGACCAGCAGTGGGTGATGTACTTGTGGGTCATAAAGTGGGCCCGGGGTGTTTTCTCCATAGGTTACCTCCGGCTGCATACCCCGCCGGGCGAATTTATAACCCAGGCTTTGCAGCTTTTCTACGGTCTCGGGGCCAAACCAATTTCCGGGGTAAGCAAAACTGACCGGCTTGGGAATGCCCTGCCATTTCATGGACAAGTCTACCAGGCCCAGGTCTCCCTCCAGCCGGGCCACATTTTCCGGAAGCGAAAAATCTACGTGTGACCAGGTATGATTACCGATTTCGAAGCCCATTTTATGAAGCTTGCCCACCTGATTCCAATTCATAAAATTAGCGGTGTCTTGCATCCACCGGTAAGAAATAAAAAAAGTAGCTCCAAATCCTAGTTCTTTAAGCAATGGACCTACAAAAGTGTTATGGGATTTTACTGCATCATCGAAGGTCAGCACTACTATTTTCCGGTCATCCGGCCGGAACCAGGTGATTGACAGGTCCCCCAAAAACCACCACAAGCAGTAATAATAATAAATTTTTCATGTCAGGGCCGTAATTTTCATTTGATCTTGTAATTTGCCATAGACCAAAACAAATTTTATAACCAGAAGGTGGGACTATGAGAAACCTGTATATTTTTTTCATGCTGGTGCTTTCTATGTGGTTCACCTGCTGTAGTTCTGAGCGGAAAACTATACCCAGGCCGAACATTGTGTGGATTATGCTGGAGGATTGGGGATACCAATTGTCCTGCTATGGTGAAGAAGGCCTAAACACACCGAATGTAGACAAGGTGGCCTCGGATGGAATGAGGTTTACAAATTCATTTTGTACCGCACCGGTTTGTTCCCCTTCGAGGTCAGCCATGATCACAGGGTTCCATCAAAATTATATCGGGGCCAACCAACACCGCACAGACGGGTCCGGATTCGATAGGAAGCCCCTGCCATATGGTATAAAACCCATTACCCATTTGCTGGAAGAAGCAGGATACTTTACCTGTTTCATGGCTACCAGAAAAACGGATTTAAACTTCACCCTGGACCGGCCTGTGTACCAGGGAGAGGATTGGAGCCAGCGGGCGGAGGCACAGCCATTCTTTGCGCAGTTGACTTATCCGGGGACACATCGAAGGTGGAAAAGAGACGTTGAAAACCCCATAAGTATTGATAGTGTGACATTGCCTCCTTATTATCCGCAGACCGATTTGGCAAAAAGAGATTGGGCCAATGGTTTGGAAGCTATGCAGATAGTGGATCGAAAGGTGGGGGAGGTATTGCAAAGATTGGAGGATGAAGGGCTGGCAGACAATACCGTGGTTTTTATCATCGGTGACAATGGGCGGTGCATGCCCCGGGGAAAGCAGTTTCTGTATGACGGCGGAATACAGGTGCCGATCATCGTCCGCTGGCCGGGAAAGATAAAACCGGCACAGGTAAATGAAGATATGGTGACTACCTTAGATATTACAAAAACAATTTTGGATATAGCCGGTGTAACACCTGAATATGAACTTCATGGGGCCAATTTATTGGATGGGAGTACTAAGGATAGGGAGTATAT
>QIEB01000411.1 GCA_003229495.1 Flammeovirgaceae bacterium | reverse complement strand
TTGTCTATAAGCTGCTTACTGCGTTCTATGAAAGATTCAGGTTTACCCATGCCTCCACCGTACTCTTCCCAATAGGCCGTGTGTAGGTCTTCTACCATATATACGCCATTTTTACTTAATAAAGGATAAAGGTATTCGAAGGAAGAAGTGATATGATCCATTTGATGGCTGCCATCGTCCAATACTATATCTGGGGGACCGAACTCTTCAATAACCTCAGCTAAAAATCGGTGATCTGATTGATCACCAATCCGTACGGATACCTGTTCGTCTTGGTATTTCTTACACTTTTCTTTGATATCAATCCCAACTATTTGTGCATAAGGCCCAAAATACTTTTTCCACATTTGTAGAGAACCTCCTTTGTACACACCTATTTCCAAAAATACCAAGGACTTGTTTACCCATGGGCCAAAATGTCGCTCATAGATCGGAAAATAGTGGGGCCATTTATTAATAATCCGGTCTCTGTTGTTGAGAAAATCAGACCATAAACTCATGTATCAATTATTTTTGAAAAATTAATGACTAGTTTCGTATAGCCGCTAATATCGATAAGAGTCGGATTTATAGGGTCCCTGAGGTGATACGCCAATGTAATCAGCCTGCTCTTGAGTCAGGGTTTCTAATTCAACCCCCACTTTTGCCAAATGCAGATTGGCCACTTTCTCATCAAGATGCTTGGGCAGGGTATAGACCTTGTTTTGATAATTGTCGGTATTCTTCCAAAGTTCAATTTGTGCCAACACCTGATTGGTAAAGGAATTGGACATTACAAAAGATGGATGCCCGGTGGCACATCCTAAATTGACCAACCGACCCTCTGCCAATAAAATAATGTCTTTGCCATCCAGGTTGTAAATATCTACCTGTGGTTTAATGGTTTCTTTTTGAGCATTTTCGTTCAGCCATGCCACATCGATTTCGTTGTCGAAGTGTCCAATGTTACAGACAATGGCCTTATCTTTCATATTTCTGAAGTGACGGTCTATGATAATGTCCTTGTTACCGGTTGCCGTTACTACCAGATCTGCCTCTTTGACGGCGTCATCCATCCGCTTCACCTGATACCCGTCCATTGAAGCCTGAAGCGCGCAGATCGGATCGACCTCAGTGACCATTACCCGGGCGCCTGCTCCTCGCAAAGATGCAGCAGAACCCTTTCCGACATCTCCATATCCCGCTACCACTGCTACTTTCCCCGCCAGCATAACATCCGTAGCTCTTCGTATGGCGTCCACAAGAGATTCTTTACAGCCGTATTTGTTGTCAAACTTTGACTTGGTCACGGAGTCGTTGATGTTTATTGCAGGCAAAGCAAGGGTTCCATTCTTTTCCCTTTCTTTCAATCGTAAAACCCCGGTGGTAGTTTCTTCTGAAATACCTTTTATTCCTGATATCATTTCCGGAAAGCGATCCAGAACCATGTTGGTTAAGTCCCCACCATCGTCAAGGATCATATTCAGAGGTTTGCGATCGTCTCCAAAAAACAACGTTTGTTCAATACACCAGTTGAATTCCTCTTCGTTCATGCCTTTCCATGCATATACCGGTACTCCCGACTCCGCAATAGCAGCAGCAGCGTGATCCTGTGTGCTAAAAATATTGCATGAGGACCAGGTGACCTCCGCACCCAATTCTCTAAGCGTTTCTATCAGCACCGCTGTTTGGATGGTCATATGCAGGCAACCTGCAATACGTGCACCATGAAGTGGTTTAGAGAGCCCGAACTCTTTTCTAATTGCCATTAAACCTGGCATTTCAGCTTCTGCCAGGGTGATCTCCTTTCTTCCCCACGAAGCTAGTTTTATATCTTTGACTTTATAAGTCAGTTTAGTATCGATCATTCTTATGTGCTTAGTTTGTACAAATTTAGGGTTTTATGCGCTAATGTTAAAACTGCAGTGCTATTATTCAAGCTAACCAAGAAAAGTCACTTCTTTGAAATCAAACGCTAATTGTTGATTATCTGTGGCAATTACTAACTTACCTTCAGCGTTGACCTTTTGAATAACTCCGGAAAAAGTGGTATCGAGTGTTATATTATGGAAAGTCCTGTACTCATCCAACCACATCAAGCGTTCCGTATACATAGTCCTTAAGTGCTGGAAACGTCCTGATTTCAGGAATCCATAATATTCGTTTAGTCGCCGGAGCAGATTTTTGAGTACCCATTCCAGGTTTATATCCTCTTTCAATTCCAATTTAACACTTGTGGCCCCGGCTGTTCTAAATACGCTCTGATTCACATTGAGACCAATACCCAAAATCGTCCATTCCAATTTATTGGAACGTACGGTATTTTCAATTAGAATTCCTGCAATCTTCGATCCGTGGTAATAGATGTCATTTGGCCATTTGATCAGTGATTTTGACATTCCTATATCCATTAGAGTATTGGTCAATGCCAGAGAAGAAACTACGGTTAGATCAAATTGTTGCGATATTGGGAGAAATTCAGGCTTTAATATTATTGACAAAGTCAGGTTCTTACCTGGTTGTGACTCCCACTCATTACCCCGTTGACCCCTGCCTGCTGTTTGATTGTCCGTTATAATCACGGTTCCTTCCACAGCGTTGTTTCCTGCCAATAAGTCAGAAGCAACTGCATTTGTGGAGTGACAAGACGGCAGTTTTAATTGTTTTGAGCCTATAAATAAAGATTGTATGGGGTCCTTATGCAACTATTTTTTAGTAACTTTGTGTGCAATTTAGTACATACCAAGCATTTGAGAAAGTTTAAATGAGTTCTCAGGAATTATGCAAATTCGTGGTAGAAGGAATGCGGGGAAAAAAGGCTCAGGACATCGTGACCATGGATTTAAGATCTATAGAGAATGCAATTGCCGATTATTTTGTTATATGTACAGGCCACTCTGATACTCAAATCGATGCGATCTGTTACTCTATAGAGGAAACAGTGCAAAATAACCTTAGTGTTCATCCATGGCATCTGGAAGGCAAACAAAATAAGGAATGGATTTTGCTAGACTATGTAGAGGTAGTTGTACACATATTCCGCACAGATCGAAGGAGCTACTATGCCATCGAAGACCTGTGGGCTGATGCACAGTCTACCTACGTGGAAAACTAAACCCGGCTTACTAATTTCCGTTATAGCTAAAGACTGATATGGCAAACAATCCAAGCAATAAAAATATTAATAAACCACCTCCGAAAAATAATTATCAGGTGTGGATAATTGCCACTTTGGTGGCCCTTATTGTAGGTATATCATATTTTACCAACAATACCGAAACCATTAAGATTAATCAATCTCGTTTTGAGCAAATGGTGACGGACAACGATGTTGACAAGATCGTTTTTATTAAGAATAAAGAAAAAGTTGAAATTACCCTTAAGGATGAGGCCCTCAACAACAGCAAATACAAACAAGAGCTTGAAAGCCAAAGGCCCTGGGGCGGTCTAGGTGGTCCACACTATAGCTTTACAGTTGTTTCAGACGAAATATTCGATAATGAGTTTAAATTGCTCCGTTCAAAGTTGCCCTCTGAACAGGCAAGTGAACTTAATTATTCAGCTGAAGTAAGAAACGATCCCTGGGGTTTCTTTTGGACCTGGGGATTCCTTATTCTAATTCTATTCGGATTTTGGTTTTTAATGAGACGAATGACCGGCGGAGCTGGTCCCGGAGGTCAAATTTTCAACATCGGCAAATCGCGGGCAGCCTTGTTCGATGCTGAGAACAAGGTGAAGACCTCCTTTAAGGATGTGGCGGGCCTGGAAGAGGCCAAAGAAGAGGTTAAGGAGATCGTAGACTTTTTAAAAAGCCCTGCCAAGTTTACTAAACTCGGCGGCAAAATTCCTAAAGGGGCCCTGCTTATTGGACCTCCTGGAACAGGAAAAACTTTGCTGGCCAAGGCGGTGGCCGGTGAAGCAGAAGTACCATTCTTTTCTCTATCCGGTTCCGATTTCGTAGAGATGTTTGTAGGTGTAGGTGCGGCCCGGGTCAGAGATCTTTTCAAACAGGCCAAAGAGAAAGCACCTTGTATTGTTTTTATCGATGAGATAGATGCCATAGGCCGATCAAGAGGAAGAGGACAGGTGCCCGGATCCAATGATGAGCGGGAAAATACCCTCAATTCGCTACTAGTAGAAATGGATGGATTTGCTACAGATAGTGGGGTAATCATTCTGGCAGCTACAAACCGCCCGGATGTTTTAGACCATGCATTGTTACGTCCCGGTAGATTTGATCGACAGATCAGCATCGATAAGCCTGATATTGTAGGTCGCAATGAAATTTTTAAAGTCCATTTAAAACCCTTAAAGCTGGCCTCTGAAGTGGATTCTAAGAAACTTGCCGCCCAGACACCTGGATTTGCTGGCGCTGAGATCGCCAATGTTTGTAATGAGGCTGCGTTGATTGGCGCACGTAAGGACAAAGATGCAGTTGGTATGATAGACTTTCAAGATGCTATTGACCGGGTAATTGGAGGACTTGAGAGGAAAAGTAAAATAATTTCACCTGAGGAAAAGAAAATCATTGCTTATCATGAGGCTGGACATGCGGTGGCGGGATGGTTCCTGGAACATGCTGACCCGTTAGTAAAAGTGAGTATTGTACCCAGAGGGGTAGCCGCATTGGGGTATGCTCAATATCTTCCAAAAGAACAATATCTTTACCAGACCGAACAACTATTGGATGAAATGGGGATGGCGCTTGGTGGCAGAGCAGCGGAGGAAATAGTATTTGATAAAATCTCCACAGGGGCCCTGAGTGATTTGGAAAGAGTAACTAAAATGGCCTATAGTATAGTTACTATATATGGAATGAATGATAAGATCGGTAATGTTTCATTTTATGATTCTAAACAATCAGAATACTCCTTTAACAAACCTTATTCGGAGACCACGGCGGAAACCATTGATGAAGAAGTGCGAAAAATTATAAGTCGCTCGTATGATCGAATCAAAGCACTGCTCAAAAGAAAAAAAGATAAATTGGAAATTGTAGCCAAAGAACTTCTGGAAAAAGAAATAATATTCCAAAGTGATCTGGAAAGGCTAATCGGAAAACGACCATTTAAGAGACCAACTACCTATGAGGCCTTCACCAACGGTAGGTCAGATGATGAGACTGGTAAAACCGCTGATGAAATATCTGAAGCCAAGGACCACCTAAAGGTAGAAAACGGTACCAATGATCTGGATCTGAAGGTCCAAGAAAACGACTCTACAAAAACCCAGGGTATAGCTGACGATCAAGAATAATCACAAAATATTTGATTATTTTGAAGATCAGGTTTATTATACCTGATCTTATTGTTGTTTTACCCGTGCCATGACACATGATTTGCAGCTTCCCGTAGGCAAAAAACTATTTTTTGCCTCTGATTGTCATCTTGGCGAACCTGACTACCTAACCAGCCGGGAACGTGAGAAAAAGGTGGTATCATGGCTGGATCACTTTCAGGACCAGGCTGCTGGCTTTTTTCTGTTGGGGGATATATTCGATTTTTGGTTTGAGTACAATCATGTGGTACCTAAGGGATACGTTCGCTTCCTGGGAAAATTAGCGGAAATTACGGACCGTGGCATACCCGTATTCTTTTTTACCGGGAACCACGACATGTGGCTATTCGACTACTTTTCAAAGGAACTAAACATCTCAGTTTTCCGGGAACCACAGTCTTTTGTGGTGAAAAATGCTACTTTACAAGTGGGTCATGGTGATGGATTGGGCCCCGGGCAGGTATCCTATAAAATGCTAAAGATCATTTTCTCCAATCGCTTTAGTCAATGGCTATTTAAGTGGACCCATCCTAATTTAGGGTTTGCGATGGCCCATCTATGGTCTCGGAACAGCAGAAACCAAAATGGGGTAGCACAGCCATTTACCTCTGCGGGTGATGAAAAAATCTATCAGTATTGTCAGGATATCGAACAGAAACACCATCATGATTTTTATGTTTACGGACATCGACATCTTACGCTGGAACTTCCTATAAGTCACCAAAGTGTTTATTTTAATGTAGGAGAATGGATCCAGGGGTATACCTATGGTGTTTACGACGGCACGGATTTCAAACTTGAAACGTTTGAGTAAGATCTGGGGAATTATTTTGGGTAGCATGCTCTGTTGCCTGTCTGTCCTTGGACAGAAATGGGAATTGCTGGATAGCCAAATTCTGGAACTTCCGGCACGAATGGTCAGTTCTGATCGTTTTAACAATATTTATATTAATGATACTAAGGGAAATATCCGTAAACTTGACTCTGTTGGACATCCGTTGGCGTTATTTGCCCCTCAACAATTCGGGAAGCTGACCACCTTGGAGTCATGGGCTTCATTAAGGTTATTCTTGTTTTATGAAGACACTCAGAGGTATACGTTTCTTGACCGATATCTCACGGGTAGTGAGTTTTCTGAATTTCCTGCTGAAAAATTCGGATTCATTCGATTGGCTGGCTGCTTGACCTCCGACCCTTGAATCTTACTAAATTTGATATAACATTCAATGAGGTCACCTTGAACCAATCTCTAAATCAATTGTCAGACACCTTAGATCTTAACCCCTATCAACTAATTGAATATCAAAATCGGGTGTATCTGGGCGATCGTAAAATTGGGGTATTAGTATTTGATAACCTTGGAAACTACCTTCGAACGCTAGCAAATCCCGAATCCTCACAATTTCATTTGTGGGAAGAACAACTTTACTATTTGACAGGCCACTACCTTCATATTCATTCGATATATAATGACCAAGAGCAATCCATCAAACTTCCCGATAGAGGACTTAGCTATCAACACGTGCTAATGTTAAGTAATACGACCATGCTGATCTCTGGTAACCAGATGTTCTTTTATCGATATCACCCTGGATAAACTTCCAATTCCTCTGGTTGTCAAGACATCACAGCTGCTAATTTTTGCTGGTGTTTTTTAGGAATAGTAATAGTAAATTTTGTGCCCTTTCCTTTCTTGCTGTCTACCACCAGTTCTCCATTATGATTATCAATTATTCCAAAGGTAATTGATAATCCAAGCCCGGTTCCCTCTCCCGGCCCTTTGGTGGTAAAAAATGGCTGGAATATCTTTGATTTGATATCCTCGGACATACCAGTTCCAGTATCAGAAATTTTTATTTCTACATGATGTTCCAGATTTCTGGTTTTGATGGTAATAGTGCCTCTTCCTGCGATAGAATCTATGGCATTGCTAATGATATTCATAAATACCTGATTCAATTGTCCCGGAAAACACTCGATTACTGCTATGGCGGGATCATATTCCTTTACCATAGAAATGCGATCACTATGGTACTTTGAGTTTAGAAGTATCAAAGTACTATCAATTCCATCATGTATATTGGCCTGCTTCAGTGCTGTTTCATCCAATCTGGAGAATGACCTGAGACCTTTTACAATCTCTGCGGTTCTGGTTGCGCCTTCCTTAATAGCATTTACCACCTCAAATACGTTGTCTTTGGTTTCGTTAAAATAAAGTTGTTGCTTGAATTTCTTTACATCAGCCAAAACCTTATGAATTTCTTCTATCGATTCCGCGTCATCTAACTTGGCATATTTGTTCAAAACTTTCAGCAGACCTTCCAATGAAACCCTTAAACCATCTACTCCCGCATAGACGAAGTTAATAGGGTTATTTATCTCATGGGCTATTCCAGCTGTCAATACTCCCAAACTGGCCATTTTCTCCGACTGAACAATTTGAGAATGCGCAGCCTTCAGCTCCTGAAGGGTCTGTTCCAATCGATCCTTTTGTTGTTGAATTTCCATATTTTGCAGCGCCAGCCGGGTGTTGGCCTTCTGCTTCAATCGGTAACTTCGATAAATGAGAAACAGAATGATAGCAAACAGCACAGACAGTCCAAAGAAAAATGTCCGCATAGCCTGCGAGATGCTCAATTTTGACTCTTGCAAGGCCTTTCTTTCTTCCAGTAAAGCAATGGTTTTTTGCCGTTCTTTTTCCTCCAGTTCCTTTTGGCTCAACCGTAAAGTCTGAATCCGCATCTCGCGGTTATTTTTCTCTACCTCATAGGCCTGTTGAGACAGCAATAATGCTTGCTGTGCCTTCTCTTTCTCTGATTGTTGGTGCTTCAAACCAACATTCTGGAGTTCTTTTTCCTTTTTCAGCAAGGCGATGTCGGTTTCATTCTTATCGGAAATGTATTGTAGCTCTTTTAATTCCAAATCCTTTATTTCCTTTTCTACCTGTAACAATCGAAATTCTTTCTCTTTTCTTTCTACTTCCAATTGTTTCTCCAGCAGCTGTTGCTTCTGCTTGTTCTGAGCCATGTATAATTGACGCATGATCTCAGTATGCTTCTTGTAATACTTTAATGCTTTTTCATCGTCATTGGAGTTGAGGTATATATCTGAAAGGATCTTGTAGCTTTTGACCAATACTTCATAGGCTTTTTCACGTTCAGTCCAGGTTACTGCCATCTCCGCATAATCCCTGGCGGGTTTTAATCTGCCAAGTGCTTGATAAGTATAGGAGATCTCATGATTTACCAATGCCGAGCTTACAAAATCTGAGCGGGAGCGGCGAATTTCCAAAGCTTCAAACAAATAATTTAACGCTTCATCGTAGTTCCCTTTAGCCTGATAGATAAAAGCAATATTCATCAAAATATCATCATTTTGATTACCTTTTTCACCTTCACCCATTTTGTGATTGAGGTCTAAGGACTCCTTATAATATTCAAGAGCCCGATCGTTGTCATTAAGATTTTTGTAAAGATTTCCGATCTTGTTATATGAGGTAGCCATTGCTTTATTCATACCCATCTCTTTTTTTAAAGACAATGCCTGTAACTCATATTCAAGTGCTTTCTCACGATCCCCACTTTTGTCATGTATTTCGCCCAGTCGTTCAAGTACCTCCAGCAACTCATTCTTGTCTTCCTTGCTTTCAAGCAGATTCAACAAGTGCTGATAGTGTCTTAGGGCCTCACCCCTGTTGTTAAGTTGGTAGTAAGTATCACCCAAGAGCCTCAGTAAATACATCTGTCCCACGGTATCACCTAAAGCCTCCTTGGATTCATAAGAACTGCTAAAGTATTCCGCGGCTTTTTCATGCACTCCCCAATCACTAAAAAATAGACCAATCTCTAATTGCAACTCAGCCAGAGACTGCAGGTCACCCTGATTCTCTAAAGCTTTGGATGCCTGTAAATAATGTTCCAGGGCAATAAGGTATTTCTTTTGGGCGGCATGCGCCCGGCCCAGTATCTTTAAACTTTCGATAATCCCGAATTGGTAGGCAAGCTGATCAGCCAGAGACTTTGCCTCGGAAGCTAGTACTATTGCCTGATCAGGATCTTTATTTAGGATGCGCTCGGCATTATAATTCAATAAGTTTACCCTGGTACTGTCATTGAAATCCGTAACCGGTCTTCCTTTTAGCACAGGTGAAATAACCAAAAGAAAAAATGTCAATATAATTACATTCCTTCTCATTTAATCTCTCTCAATTATTGAATTTACTCATTATCGCCAAGCCTATAAAACTTCAATAACATTCACCTACTTTAAAGGCATAGTGAATGTTACCACAGATCCTTTGCCTTTTTCGCTTTCCAGGCGAATATTTCCCGCTTGTTTCTCCAGGTATTCCTTGCATAGTTTCAACCCCAAACCTGTTCCCTTTTCATTAGAAGTACCCCGGGTAGTGTTGTGATATTCCCTTTCAAATATATGCCGGAGTAACTTTTTACTCATACCTACTCCCCGGTCTTTAACACTAACCTCCAAGTGACCATTTTGGGAACTTATGTTTACGGTGATTGAACTCTTTATCTTTGAATACTTTATGGCATTATTAAGCAGGTTGCGCATGACCAGATTGATGATATTCTCATCACCCATAATGATCGGGTCACCATTAGAATACTTTAAATCTATATCGATACTCTTCTGCAAAGCAGAGACCCGGTAAAGATCAATATTGCGTTTAACCAACTCCACGATACGAATAGGTTTGCTTTCAATATGACTTTGCCCCATCTGTGACTGTGACCAAAAAAGAAGATTATCAAGCAGGCTGGTAACGTCCTGAAGATTGGCTTGTAGCTTCATGTAAAATTGGTCTAATTTCAATCTGGAAACATCTTCGGGAAGTTGCTTTAGGATCTCGAAAAACACGCTCAGAGAAACAAGTGGTTGCCTCAGATCATGGGAAATAATGGTGAACAACTTATCCTTTACTGAATTGATTTTAGTTAGTTCTTTGTTCTTTAAGTTTAATTCCTGGGTTCGTGCAGCTACTTTATCTTCCAACTCACGGTTAGCTTTTTCCAAATTTTCTATAAGATGCTTCTTATCCTGAGCTAGTTGATAGTTCTGTAGGGCCTTATCGATAATTATCTTTAGTTCCCGGGCATCCCAAGGTTTCAGAATATATCTATAGATTCCGCACTTATTGACTGCTCTCATTATAAAGTCAATATCACTATATGCAGTGAGAATTAATCTCATAGTTTCGGGATACGTTTCAACTACTTTCTCAAGGAACTCCACCCCGGTCATTCCCGGCATCTTTTGGTCAGTAATGATAAGGTGGATCATATCTTGATCCAGAATTGCTAGTCCTTCAGCTGCGGAAAGTGCAGTGTGTACCTTATAATCCCTGAAGAAGGCATTCTTAAATACCACCAGGTTGTTTTCTTCGTCATCGACATACAGGATATGGTATCGCTTGTCGTTCATGGTCGATAATGATGCAGCCGTTGAATTCAGTAAATGGTGGAAAAAGCTATTAAACAATTTACGAATAAATATTCAACCAATTCGAGGTCTTATCGGCTTCTGGTCAAGAATCACCCCATTCTGGGGGATACAAAACTGTATATATTTTAATAGACCTATCTGGACAGCTCATGAAGGTGCGACACCGGTTGAACGGTGAACTCTTTAAAAATCATTTACAAATACATCTCCAGGAAAGACATTGGCATCCACTAGCCCAAACACAAGATCAGACGACTGGGTAGGAACTCTATATTTATGGACATTACATAGCTTTTCCAGATTTTGACTATTTACATGGCTTTTGATTGAATTGCTATGGCTTGTATATAGTACTGGTTATTTGCCACCAGCACCACTGGTATTTTTTCATTCCCCACAGTGATCATTTTCATGTCCTTGGAATCGTGTGGAGCAAAAAATCCGCTTTCCATTAGTGGAATGGGGGTAAAATTGCCTTTGCCATCACCTTTTAGGAACAATCCCATGCCCGCATCATTCCTGGGGGTTTCTATCTCAGAGGCATATAAATTTCCGCTGACCAGGATATCTAAATGACCATCTCCATTGAAATCAGCAGTTAATATATTATTAATATTGGATATCTGGGCTTCGTTGTGAAGCGGCCGGGATTCAAACTGTCCATTGCCCTTGTTCTCAAGATAAGCAGAGGCAAAAGTTACCGCCTGATAATGTATTGCATGATCAAGACCCTCTCCATAAATATCCCGCAGATTGGCCTCTCCAAAAGCCTCATATGTGGGGAACTTCTCAGAGATAACAGGTATCTGCTGGCTGGAACAGCTCCTTCCCCTGACTGGATAAGTCTCACCGTGCTCATAGTAACTGAGCACGATATCGTAATGCCCATTATTGTCAAAGTCATCATAGAATATTTCGAACGGCGCCTGCTCAGAGGCTTTGTATTTATAGTTAAGCCCCAAATTGCCAACAACCAGGTCTTCATCTCCATCGCCATCAAAATCCTCGGCAACAACCTGGTAGTACCAGCCAATGCTGTTGAAAAGAGTAGTTTTTTCCGTGATATTGGTAAACTGGCCGTCAATATTTTGAAACAAGGTCACTGGCATCCACTCACCTACCACCACCAGGTCACTGGCCCCATCTTTATCAAAATCCGTCCATTCAGCGGCTGTTACCAAACCCAACTGTTGTAATCCGGGAGCGTTTTGGGAAGTTACATCATGAAAGGTCCCTTGACGGTTTTCCAATAGATAGCTTGAGGCCGGTAAGGGGTAATTACCTGGAACTAACCGCCCTCCTACAAACAAGTCCCAGTCTCCATCCCCATCGTAATCAAATGGTTCCACACAGGAACCACTGGTCAGCATCTCGGGCAAATAACCTTTACCCTCAGAGAAATTACCACTTCCATCGTTAATATACAGGCGGTCTTGAAGCTCTTGGGCCCCTTGATTAAATTCATTACCTCCACTCACTACGTACAAGTCCAAATCTCCGTCATTATCAGAGTCAAAAAATTCTGCTGCCAGATCCTCATATCGACTTTGACCTTCCCAAAAGTCTATTTGAATGGCTAAAAAGGATTTATTGGCTGTTTGAGTATACAAGGCAGGGGGAAATCCGGCGGCCCCACCTATAAAAAAATCTTCCAATCCATCTTTATTTATGTCACCAGTGGCCAATCCCGGACCAAAGTTTGACATCTTATGAGGAAGCAACACCTCCTTTTTATAGTCATTGTAACTATTTTCTTGGTGTTTGTGCCTGAGCCCAAGTTGCTCGGTAATCTCCGTAAATAGCATTGGTTTCTTAATTTCTCTATTTGGTAGATTTTTCAGGGACCCTTCCCTGGTGACAATCATACTTTGATTTGCAGGCACGTCCTGGAGAACCTGGTATTGACCCCCCGGCCAGATAATCATAATTGAATCGATGTTTGAAACTTTTCCTAATCCGAAATGAATCCAATCCTCACTCTTGGACATATAGCCACGGGCGTTGCTCAATACTCCAAGTTGCCAAAGTTCTCCAGATCGATATAGCTTTACTTTGGCTCCAACTACCGGATTACCATGTTCTTCCAATAATTTAAACCGGATGAAATGTCCCTCTGATATTTCAGAAGCATTGTTGCGATAAACTGCGGCATAGTCATCCATGTTATTGAATACCAGGTCCAAGTCCCCGTCCATGTCCAGATCTGCATAGGCTGAGCCAAATGAAAACCCGGGGTTTTGCAGCCCCCAAGCTTCTGTCATTTTCTCAAAGGTAAGATCTCCGTTGTTTCGAAAGATATAATTAGGAATTTCAATGGCTGGAGCCATCTGCACAAATTCCATTATATCGATGACCTCGCGTAACTCCATGCCTTGTTGCTTGGCCACATATTCCAGGCTGTCCAACCTGGAGGTGATCATCTGGTCCAAATCACTTTGGCGTTGATTGCGCTTTATTCCATTGGTTACCACCAAATCCTTCCAGCCATCATTGTCAAAATCTGCCCACAAAGGACCCCAACTCCAATCGCTACTAGACACTCCACCAATTTGTGCAAGTTCGCTAAAGGTTCCGTTACCGTTATTGCGTTGAAGTGTATTGAACATATATTGGTAGTGCCAACCATTGTTCACAACCTTCCAAAAACTCTTCGGGCTCATACCGCCCATATTGGTTTTTATACTCTTATTATCTTCCGGCATCATATCTACTACCATAATATCTAATAGGCCATCATTGTTGTAGTCAGCCACGTCCGATCCCATGCTGAAATTGGACATGTGCTTTACCGCCTGGTTGGCGGTATTTTGAAATGTCCCATCACCTTGATTAATATATAGGTGATCAGGTCTGTCAAAATCATTGGCCACATATATGTCAGGCCACCCGTCCTCATTAAAATCTCCAACAGAGGCAGATAGTCCGTAGGCTAAGTTGAGTAGTCCAGCCTCCAAAGTCACATCCTCAAATTTTCCGGAGCCATTATTCCAGTAAAACCTATCAGAGTAGATCATGGATTTGGCATTCAGGTATTTCGGTACCTTTCCGGACCGCTTCCCTAAACTTGGAGGTTGGTTCACCAGATACATATCCAAAAGTCCGTCCTGATCGGCATCGAAAAATGTAGCTTGAATGGAAAATCCACGATCTGAAAGACCGTAGGCAGCTGCTTGTTCAGTGAAGGTTAGGTCACCATTATTAATATACAGTAGATTCTCGCTAAGCTGAGGGTTTTCCTGAACACTGCGACACACATAAATATCAATAAATCCATCTTTGTTAATGTCAGCCATGGTGACACCAGTAGACCAGCGGTCATCTACATAAATACCTGCAGCTTCTGTAATATCCTGAAACTGCATCTGACCTTGGTTTAAATAGAGTCGGTCCGCCACCTGGTTACCGGCAAAAAAAATATCCGGAAGGCTGTCGTTGTTGATGTCTCCAACCGCCACCCCGGCTCCGGCCACAATCATGTCATTAATCAGGTGATTGTGTCGTTCATCCTCTACAACGGTATTTTTAAAATTTATGCCGGTATCTTTTGGAGTTAACAAAGTGAATAGGGTAATTTCTTTGGTAGTGGAATGAGAGCTGCAGCTTTGGACCATCGGTGTTACCAGAGATGCTGCCACTATTATCCGAATGAATTTCAACAAGTTCATTTCAACGAGATTAGCTGCTCAGTGTTCTGCAAAACATCAGGATCATAGCGGATTGTTTGCAGCCAGTTTTGATTATTTGCTACCAGCACAATTTTTGCTTTACTCTGTCCACTCCCAAAATTTATCATTTTCATATCCTTGACGTTGTGCGGAGCAAAAAAACCACTCACCACTAGTGGAATAGGTTCAAAATGCCCTGCACCATCACCGGTGAGATACAATCCCATGCCTGCATCATTCCTTGGAGTCTCGATCTCAGATCCGTACAAGTTACCGGAAATCAGCAGGTCCAGATGTCCATCCAGGTTGTAATCAGCTACCAATATGTTATTTACAGAAGAAAATTGGGCCTCATTGGGCAGTGGAGTTACCCTAAAAGATCCATCTCCTAAATTCTCAATGTAGCTTGTGGCAAATGTTTTAGCACGCAAATTATAGGCTTGGTCAAGCTGTTGACCATAAACATCCCGGAGGTTGGCATCGCCGAATGCTTCATAGGTAGGAAACTGTTGCTGCAAGCCAGGAATCTGATCGGTGGAACAGGATTTGCCACGCAATGGAACCAGCATTCCGTGTTCATAGTAACTCAAAACAATGTCACGCTGACCGTTTCCATCAAAGTCATAGCTGTACACTTCAAAGGGCGCTTCTACAGAGGCCCTGTATTTGTAGTTGAGCCCTAAATTTCCTGCAACAAAATCTTCATCTCCATCATTGTCAAAATCCGCCGCGGCAATGCTGTAGTACCATCCAGATGTATTATTCAAACCAGAAGTTTCCGTAATATCAACAAATGAACCATTTTGATTTTCAAACAAGGTAACAGGCATCCACTCCCCTACTACGGCCAGATCCAAATAGCCATCCATATTGTAATCAGTCCAGCTTGCTGCAGTGACCAGGCCGATATTCATCAACTCAGGGGCAATCTCTTCAGTTACATCAATGAATTGTCCGTTTTCATTTCTCAGTAAATAACTTCGTCCAGGTAAAGGATATGAACCTGAAAGCAATCTACCACCGATGAACAAGTCCAGGTCACCATCCTGGTCAAAGTCGGCGGGTACCACCGTAGAACCACTACTTGTTAGTTTGGGAAGACCATTGCTTTTGCTGAAATTGCCGGCACCATCGTTAAGGTATAACTGATCCTGCAACTCCACAGCGCCTTCCACAAATTCGTTACCTCCACTAACTACATACAGATCAAGGTCTCCATCACCGTCCGCATC